>RDXD01000381.1 GCA_004292575.1 Bacteroidota bacterium | reverse complement strand
CAAAAGCTGATGCATGGGGTGCGGTAAACATAACCAGTAAAGATTTTGATAAGCCAACGTACCCATTCTCATTGCACCTGGCGGATGTGTGCCAATGATTGGAGACAGCACTTCAACCAAAGACGTTGGATGTCGAAACACGCGGCATCAAGCCGTAAAATCCCGTACCCATTCTTTCGAAAACTTGATAAAGTCACTCGTAGGCATATCTTCAACCTCCGCAAGCGTAAAATCTTTTGAAACGAGATTTTTCGTCATGTCCGCATAAAACTGATTATATACAATCCACACTCTATTTGCACTAGGGTAGGCGTTTGATGGGTCGGCTGTTGAAAACCAATTGCGTACCTTTCTTATCATCGTTTCAGGATTGTTGGCATGACTTTCTATGTCTTGCCCCGCAATGTCCGATAGCACTTTCTGGTAGTGGTAAGGCTCTGTTTCCAAAATAAGGATTCGCTTCCCTTGGTATTTTTTTCCGCCGAACTCTGCACACCCCACATCTAATCCAAGTTCATAAGGCATGTTGAACCGAGGCAGGTCATTAATCTGCATAGGCCTTGACCGCGAAAGATCATGAATGCTAAACTTCGACTCTCGAATATGTTTTTTAATCTGATTAACTCTTACGTTTCCCGACGATTCTGTTTTCGAGATTTTTGGTTCAAGCCCAAAGTAAATAATACTAAACAGCAGCGGTCTTAAGATTACTCTAAATTCGTTGTCGAATGGGCAGTTGATAAATACATTGGTTGAAAATGCCATTAGCACAAACGATTAGCAGGCAACGCTTTCTATTACCCTCCCGTCAATACCATGGATCACTACCTCGCCATCAATAAATCTGCTGGCAATCTTTTTAGCATAAACGATCGCATCGCTTTCGGTCGCAAACGTTCTTGAAGGGGTCAACCTACCACCTGCTACAACACTCCATCTGTTTGCTTTCATACGAATTACATGGTACCTGCCCACAATGCCTTTGGCCTGTTTAGCAACAGCTCTGCCAAGGCTTTTAGTATAGATTGTTCTAGCCATACAGCAAATTTAAAAATTTATTGAATATGCAAGGTAATCTGATTTGGTGTTTTCAAAAAACATTACCGTCACGTCAGCTCAACAAGCTCTGATACCAATCTTTCACTCGACTCACACTACCGCCACACCGCATAAACCTTTGCCAGCAAAGGCATCACCAGCAACAAAATCCACAGGTATGGGTTGCCCGCAATGGCCACCAAACCGCCGCACACCAGCAGCAGATATAAGGGGTAAAAAACTGCCAAAAACAACAGCAGCATACTGTCGTGAAAAACACTGCCTTTATTGAGCTTGGACACCAAAGCGTGTACGGGCAGGTAAAGCGGCGCATGAAGCACGGCACTTAGCATGGCCGGCAAAAAAAGTAGTGCCTTTAGCAAAGGTTGCCGGTATGGTATGCGCAAAGGCGGTGCACACAATTGTTGGAGTTGGGCTTCGGCTTCGGCATTAATTTTTAAAATGCCTGCTGCATCGCTTAGGCCTTGGGTATGGCTGCTACCAAAGGCTTGCCCAAGCCTTATATCAATGGTTTTGGCATAGCGGCTGTGGCTGCTGTATTGCAACCAAAGTGGCATTACCAATGCCGGTATCTGCTGCTGCCAGCAACTTTGCAAAATGCGACCCGCGCCTTTTTTCAACGGCAATTGAAGCGTGGTTTGATTCTCGCAAAAGCCTTCTACAAAAATAATAAGCAACCCACCCTGCCGCAGCACTTCCACACTTTTAGTGGTGGTTTGGTCATTTTTGGCCAGGTTATCCTTGCCGTCGCGCTGCCTAAAAATGGGTATCATGTTCAGGCTTTGCAAAAACCGGGCTACACGTGGCTTGGCAAACACATCGCCACGGGTAATAAAATGTACGGGCCGCTGCATTTTACAGCCCACTACTATGGCATCTAAAAAACTGTTGGGGTGGTTGCTGGCAAACAGCAACGGGCCACGTAGGGTGGTTGCCGACGCTGGCGAAAGGGTAATTTTCTTGGTGTAGCACCAAAGGGCCAATTGCACCCAAATACGAAAAAAGTAATAAGCCATGCTGGCGAAGATAAGTGTGGCGCCTTTTTATTAGATGGCTGGCACTTTTTTTTGCTGCCAAAAGAGTTTGCAACCCACAAAGTAATTACGGGGAGGAGCAGCGTTAAAAAATCTACCAGCGGCGGCGTTAATATCGTGCCCAAGGCTATACCGCACATTGGCAAGGTTCTCGGCACCGGCAAACAGTTCAACGGCCATTTGCCGCGGCAAGCCAATTTGCCAGCCCAGTTTGGCGGCCAAAACATGATAAGCACCATCGGTGGCAGTGTTGGCATCATTTAGGTAAACCCGGCTAGCGGCATAATAATTAAGCTGTACGGTGGCATGCCTAAGCAATTGGGCTTCAAGGGCTGCCGCCAGCGTATGCTGCGGGGTACCGGGCAGGCGCTTGCCGCTGTGGTTGTTGCTGCCTTGCACAAAAATGCCGTACCTAAAATGGCTATAAGCGTGTGCCACACTGCCTTGCAGCCGGTTTAAAAAGCTGCCGGGCGCAAACCGCGTATTGTAAAAAACCGATGTTTCTATGCCCGATTGTCGGGTGCCACCGGCATTTACAAAAAAATCGGCCCCCGCCGCATCCCTACGCTGCACCAACGCATTTTCCAATCCAAAACGGAAGGCGTTGGCCTCTATGCGCAGGCTATTGTTCCACAATTGCCATTTTACACCCAGTTCATAGTTGGTAGCGGTTTCGGCGTTGAGGCCGGTACTAATAACGCCTGTTGATGGTAGCAGCTCCCCGAGTGTGGGCGGCGAAAAACCGCGGCTAAAAATAGCCGATGCCGACAACTGCGCATTGATGCGGTACACCACCGTGGCCCGCGGCGAAACCGTAGGCGTAAGACTGGTGGATTGCTCTTTTAACGGCAACCGGTTGGTACGCGTAATGGTAGTGCTACTGGTATTGTAGCTTGCCCCTGCCGAAACAAACCACTGTTGGCGCCATTGCCATTGCAACTGGCTGAAAAAAAAGCCGCTAACAAGGTCAATGTCATCGTTGGTCAATAAGGTGTCGGGGCTGCCATTCAGGTTTCGAAATACACGGGTATTGAAAAAGCCCATTTGGGCCTCCGCCCCGCTTACCCAATATAGGGTGGTATTGGGCTTTTGCAGTTGATAAGTAAACGTACTGCGACCGCCCAAATGGGGTTCGCGGCGCTGCTCATAGTTGCGTATGGCAGCGTTTTTTATGTGCGAAATTGAACCGTACGCCATGGTGGTGTTTTGCCAGTGGCTTCCCATTTTCCCCAAAAATACCATCCCAAGCATTGTGTTGCTTTGCTTAATTTGGGCTTGTGCTTGCACCGCCGAGGGAAAGCCGCCCGCAGCAGGCCTTGCCGCCCTTGGGTTAGCAGCAAGCTCGGCTTGGGTTAGGGCACCTGGGGTTTCGTACCAAAGTGCTGCGTGCATGGCCATCATTTGTAGGCTGTACTTAGTGCCGGCACCCAGCAGGGTGTGCCAGGCCAAGTTGGTACGGCGCATGGCCGATTGCTGCCTGTAGCCGTTGCTGCCGGTGTGCGACATTTGAAAAACCTGTTGCCGCAACGAATCGCCAAATTGTACCGTGGCCTGTGCGTTGTTTAGCCCAAAGCTACCCGCCAAAAATTCTACCGACGCCATGGGAGCAAAACCCCTGCGCTGCCATGCCTTGGCCAGCAAAACACCACCGGTACCGGCTCCGTATAAGCTGCCGCCCGGGCCTTTCAGCACCTCAACAGCACTAAAATTGTTGACCGCCAAACCGTTTAAATAGGTATTGCCGCCGGGATCTGTAAGCGGAATACCTTCGTAATAAATTTTTACATTTCGTACACCAAAGGGTGCCCGCAAGCTGCTGCCCCTAAGGCTAAGCCGGTAGCTGCCGGGGCTGCGCTCTTCCATGCGTGCGCCCGCCACCGTATTAATCTGCTGTACCAGCGATGTTTTTGTGTTGGCTTCCAACTGGCCAATGTTTACTACACTTACCCCGGCGGCAGCGTTCATCAGCGTGCGGTTTTGCTCAAAAGCCGTTATCACCACCGCGCTGCTATCGTAGCGGGTCACTAAACTATCGGGTTGGGCTGCCGCAGCAGCAAAACACAACACGCAAACCCCTACATTTATCCCTTTTATCATTTAGCTGCAAAATAACCACAGAATTACTACCATGGGCTCCGAAAAAAAACTCAACCTCTTCGACCTTACCATTATTGTGATTAGCCTGGTGATTGGTATGGGCATATTTAAAACCCCAGCCAGCATTGCTGCCAAAAGCGGCACCGAAAGTATTTTTTACAGCGCTTGGCTTATTGGCGGTGTAATGGCGCTGGTAGGTGCATTTATTTTTGCCGAAATTGGTGCCCGGCTGCCGGTGGTGGGTGCATACTACAAGGTTTACAGTTACGCATATCACCCGGCTGTGGGCTTCACGGTAAATGCGCTCATCCTCATCAGCAATGCTGCATCGTTGGCCGTGGTTACCCTTATTGGTGCCGAGTATTGTAGCGATTTGCTATTTGGCATGCAAAAAGGATTTGTGTTTAATGTGGGCCTCAGCGTACTGGCAGTAGGCATATTCTTTGTGGTCAATTTGCTGGGCTTGCGCACCAGCAGCCGCACACAAAACATTTTAATGGTGGTAAAAGTGGGCCTCATTCTAATTTTAATATCGGCCCTATTTGCCGGCAAAATGGTGGTGCCACATGGCTACAACACCGATGCCGACCCGGCCCGAATTTTTGATGGCACCAATGGGCTACTGCTGTTGGTAATTAGCATGGTGGCGGTTTCGTTTACCTATGGCGGCTATCAGCAAACCATCAATTTTGGTGGCGAAGTAAACAAGGCAGGCACATTGCAAAAAGGCATACTGGTGGGCATCATCATAGTAATCTTGCTTTACATGACGGTGAACTACGCCTATGTTCAGGTTATTGGTTTTAACAACATGAAAAATGCCACCTCTATAGGCGCGCTGCTTTTTGAGGCCTGGTTTGGTAAAATTGGTGGCAAAATTTTCGACTTTGCCATGTTCATCAGCGTGCTGGCCTATGTAAATATACTGTTGATGAGCAATCCAAGGGTGATGTATGCGATGGCAAAAGATGGCGTATTTCCAAAAATGTTTGCCTACAAGCACCCTAAAACCAGCGCATTTGTTCCTGCCTTAGTGGCATTTTCGTTGGTTACCGTGGCCGTCACCTTTTTTGGCAAAGGGGTCGATAACATTTTAGGGTTCTCAATTTTTTTAGATTCATTGGGGTTTATAACCTGCGCTCTGGCACTGCTTATTTTGCGCAAGCGCCAATTTAACCATCAGTTGGTACAGCCTGGTTTGCTTGCCCGGCTTATGCCCATGCTGTGCGTGCTGTTTATTGTTGCGTACGGTGTGGTGGCTACGGCGGTGGTTATCGATAACTGGCAGGCGGCGCTTACCGGTGTGGTTTTGCTGCTGGTATTTGTGGCACTGTATGCAGTTTTTGTACAGCAGCCAGCCAAAGAAAAATTGGATTAAACCGGACTGCTATTCGCGCCTTGCTCCGTAAATAAATGTTGAAGCTATTCTTTTTTCAGACTCAATAAGCTCGAAAAACTCCTGGAGATAATTTTTTACCTCCCGCTTAGTGTACGCCTCTAATGGCGCACAATCGTTGATTAAGGCAAGAATTTGCTCCTTTTTATCTTTAAATAACTGGGTGGCTTCAGTCAGTTCTTCTGTGCTGCGGGCAAAGCCCCGGTACAAGCGTTCGGTTACGGTTTGTATGGGCAGCATGGGGTCGGGTATGGCGTAGGGTGCGTTTACCAAACCAGAGTAGTCAAAGTCGTAAGGCACCGTGTAAGGCACCTGCATGGTGTCGGCCTTGGGTATAATAAGCCTTACGTTGTGGTTGGCCGGCACGCTAAAGTCGGTATTACCTATCATGTACTCAAAAAGCATGAGTAGGGTGGTTTGCGCACGTTGGGTGGCTTCGGTTGGCACCATCCGGCGATTGGTTTCAATGCAATCGCTGCGTTTGGCCATGGCATCTACATCCTCTATTAAAAAAGCATAGTTGGTAAACGGCTTCTTTTTGCCTTTTGAATCGCTGTAGGTAAGGTGCAACAGCCGCACTCTAAAGCTCATGGGCGTAAGCAGATTGTACATTTTATACACCAGGTACTCTTTCAACAACAATTGATCGTTTTGTAAACCGCCCTTGCAGTTGTTTACCAACTTTAGATTTTTTAGTGGCGAAAGCATGGGTGCTGTAGATTGCTTGAAAAGCAATTTTATGGGTGGCACGGTGCAAATGGAGCGCCGCATATTGCCCCGTAAAGACAACAGAATATCTTCGGTAACCACGGCACCATCGGTTGTAGGCATGGTAATTTTGGCGCCTTGGGTTCCGTCTTTTAGCCGTCCATTCAATATATTGCCCAAATCGGTTTCAATGGCTACAGTTACCACGCTATCGTCTTCAAAAAAACGCTTAACATCAATAGGTTTTTGGGCCCATGTCACTATTCCTAAAACGAGGAATGCGCCAAACAACAGTGCGCTCTTTACGGTGATTTTTACAATTGGCATACGATGATATTCTATGGCTTAGGTATTACATTTAAAATGGGCTGCCCCATGCTGGCACTGGGCATTTGAAGCTGCAGCAATGCGCAGAGTGTTGGCGCTATATCCGTGGTGGCATAACTGGCGTACGACTGGCCTGGCTTTATGGCCCAACCATACCAAAGCAAGGGCACATGGGCGTCGTAACCACTCCAAGCGCCATTGGTGGTACCACGGGCTTCAAACCCATTTATCCAGTGGGGTTGCAAAAGCAGTTGTACCGCTCCACTGCGCAGTGGATAATAGCTATTTACCACCATTTGCTTAATATGGTCGTTTAGCGTGGTTGAAGTGGCGGCATCTAATGGTATGGCGCGGTAAATACCAGGCTGCTGCTGAAAATAATCTACCACGGCCTTTATAAGTTCGGGTTCTTTGGTACGCGAGTTGATTACTGCACCAGCATTAAGATACACCTGGTAATTGCTGATGGTGCTTACCAAATTGGCGGTGCCGGTTTTTTCTTTTAGCCAATTGTTGGCGTTGGCTACCATGGCTTCTAGGTTAAGGCTGCCTGCGGGTATATGCTGCTCTTTAAAAAAAGCCGGCACATGGGCTACGCCGTGGTCTGCAGTAAGCATCAGCAGGTAGGCGTCCTTACCCAACTTACTGTCTAAATACTGCAAAAAATCGCTCAGGCTTTGATCTAGGCGCAAAAAGCCATCTTCTACCTCCACCGAGTTGGGGCCAAATGCGTGACCAATATAGTCGGGCGAGGATAAGCTGATGCCCAAAAAATCGGGTATGCTGTCACCACCGAGGCCTTCGCCCTCAATGGCGGCCCTAGCCATGTCGAAGGTAAGGCTGCTGCCATGTGGCGTAGATAAAATGGCATTGAAATTTTTATCAATAAACTTATCGAAGTTGTAAGGAAACGCAGCGCCGGTTCCAAACACATTGCTCTCGTAGGGTTGGTTGTCGGGCGTGCTCTGCACGTAGGTATTTATGGGGTAAAGCGTATTCCAACCCTGCTTGTAGTAGCCGTTGGCCAGTTGTTTGGCATTAAAAGCGGCTGCCCACGCCGGTAGTTCGCTCATGTAGTACGAAGAGCTGACCCAATTACCCGTCCCGTCATCAAACCAATACGCGGCGTTGGCCCTATGGCCGCCCGGAAAGATGGCGCCTTTGTCCTTTAGGGCAATGCTCACCACCTTGCTTCTGAAGTTAGTGCCCAACTTTAACTCGTCGGCAAAGGTGGTAACCTGCAACTGTCGAGGGCTCATTTGCCCGCTGCTGTTGCTGGCGCCAATGGTTTTTTCGGTATCGTCTTGGGTGCAGTAAATGGGGGTTTGTTGCGGCTGCTTGAGCCACTCAATGCCCGTGATGCCGTGTACTGCGGGTACCGCCCCCGTGTAAACCGAAGCATGGCCGGCAGCACCCACGGTATTTGCATAGGGTATCTGGGTGTTTTGGCAGGCAAAGCCCTGACTCAGTAAGTGCTTAAAGCCCTGTTTAGCGGTGTATCGGTCGTAAAAGCGATACAGGTAATCCCACCGCATTTGCTCAACCACCAAACCTACAACCAGTTTTGGTTTTGGCGGCGTAGCCAACGCTATGGCAGCACAGCAGCATCCCATCCAAAACAACAAAACACGTTTCATAGATTTATATTTAGGGTGCCCTAAGGCTTTATGGTCTCGTTTTTTCAAAACAGATGCCAATTGTTGTGCTTTGCCGGTTGTGCGGCAAATTATGGCTACTTTACACCTGAATTTTAAAATAGAAATGCTAAAAGCTGCTTGTTTTGGTTAAACTAAAATGCCGTAGCCTACGGGTATCAGTAAGGCTACCGAGATTTTTATTTGTAAATTTTAATCTAAAATAGGGAGAAATGCATTAACGACAGTGTGTTGGATAATAAATAATACGGCCGACAGCTTCCCGATAGCGGGGCTGCACATGAATTTAGGCACTGCTTGCGCAGTAGCAAAACTTCGGCAATGATAAAACTAAGCCCATGCAAAGCCCAAGCCAGCCTGTTTATTATTGCGTTGTATTTGCGAAACATTATGAACGAAGTGGCAAAAAGTAAATATGTTTGGCAAAAATGTCGTTTATGGCCGCTGAGCCTACTACCCAAACAGCTTCGCTTTCAATCGTTGCCCAAAACCACGCTACCACTTGTTTTAGTAAGGCCACCAGCCCGCTCTATACCATGGCCCATGCCACGCAAATAGCCGATGCGGCAAAGGTGATGCTGGCCCTGAACCCGAGCAACGCTACCGAGCAAGAACTGATATTGGCTGCGGCCTGGTTGTGTACCATTGCGGGCGCACAAAACTATCCCATTGGCAGTACCGAACTGGCCGCCGGCAGTGCCGACATGGCAGCCGTACTGCTAGCAAGCACCGAACGTGACACCACGGAAATAGAGGTGGTAAAACAATTGATAAAAAGCACAGGCACATCAACTCCACCTGCCAATACTGCCGAAGCCATACTTCGTGACGCTTGTACCCACTACTACGCCGCGCCCAATTTCCGCGAGGCGATGAAAAAACTGTACAAGACCGAACTGCGCCTTGGCATTACCCAATTGGACTACATTATGTGGCGGCAGGCGTTGATAGCCACACTAGAACAGCACCAATACCATACTGCCTATGGACTGGTTGTGTTAACACCGCAAAAAGAGGCGCACCTGATAAGTATTTCAGACAAAGTAGAGCGCAAAATGGCTGCGCTTGGCGAGGCAGGCACCGCCACAACAAAACCTGAAGGCACGTCAAATGCCCACGAGGCAACCCTACCCGTACCATTGGCCAACGATGCAGACTTTCCGCCAAAATCTAGCCGTACCATCGAAACCATGTTTCGCATATCGGCGCCCAATAATGTGCGGGTAAGTGCCATGGCCGACGATAAAGCGCAGATTATGATAAATGTAAACGCCATTATTCTATCGCTGGCATTTGGGCTTATCATTAAAAGTTTAGAAACGCACCCGGGCTTTGCCATACCCACAGCCATTTTGCTGCTCGTAAATGTATCGACCATCGTATTTGCTGTGCTGGCTACCAGACCCAAACTGGCCGATGGCAAATTTACCCAAGAGCAAATAGACGATAAATCGGTAAACCTGATGTTTTTTGGTAGTTTTTATAACATGAGTTACGAGGACTACGCCAAAGCCGTGCAGAAAATGCTGGGCGATACCACCTTTTTATACAATAGCCTTACCAAAGACATTTACTGGCAAGGCAAGGTTCTGGGCCGAAAGTTTAAACTGCTGCGCATTTCCTACACCATATTTATGTATGGCATAGTGGTGGCGGCGCTGGCCTTTGGGGTGGGCGTATATGTTGAATTTTTTGCAAAATAAAAAACCGTTTATATGCAATTGATTACGCGTCTGCGGGTGCTGTCTTTATTAGTTTTAATGGCATTCATTTGCGTGGCTTGCCAAGATTCTAAAACTTTTGATAGCCCGGAAGGCTATAGTTTTAACCAACCCCAGCGGTTTGAACTGCCCAAAAAGTTGGCCGAAATATCAGGGGTACTTGTAAAGCCCGGCTCCTTGGACAGCATGCTGGCCATTGAAGACGAAACGGGTAAGTTGTACAGCTTTGCGTTGGGAAATGCCGATTTAAAAACCCAGAAATTTGGCCCATCTGCTGACTATGAGGACCTTGCCCCGCTAAAGAATGGCAAAGTGGCGGTGCTTATTAGCAATGGTAAAGTGGTGCTTATAGATCCCAATGCTGAGACTGCAAAAGATAGCCTCATAACTTACGTGCCGGCATTACCGCCTGGTGAATACGAGGCCATGCTTGCCAAAGACAACTACCTTTTTACCGCCTGCAAAAAATGCGCTGCTACGGGAGAGGCGTTGCTTATTCATAAGTTTTTGCTGCCATTGGACAATTACAGCCCAGCAGCGGAAACCATAACCGTAGCCACCGATGGACTATCAAAGAAAAATCAAAAAAAACTGGCCGGTTTTGAAGCGGCGGCTATGGCCATCCATCCGCTTACGCAAGATTGGTATTTAATATCGTCCACAAAAAAGCTACTGGTTATTTTGCAGTCCAATTTTACTTTTAAGGCAGCTTTTGCGCTGGACCCAGGGCTGTTTAAACAACCCGAAGGCATGGCCTTTAATAGCCGGGGCGACCTGTTTATTTCCAACGAAGGCGCTGGCGGCAAGGGTAATATACTACGGTTTAACTACCAGCCCTAGCGGGAAATAGCGCCCCCATAAGGCTTTGTTTACACGAGGCGAATGCAGGGAATGCTTTCATTACAACCCCACCCGTCGATTTATGGAACTGTCTTACATTCTCAACAGCCTTGGCGAAGACCACGAGCAATATTTTAATGCCGTGGCACCGCCCATCGTGCAAACCAGCAATTTCACTTTTGGCACCGTGGAGGCATTGCGTGCAGCCTTTGCCGACGAGTATGGGCATTTTTTGTACAGCCGGGGCCAAAACCCTACCGTGGAAATACTGCGCAAAAAACTGGCCGCACTTGATGGGGCCGAAGATGCGCTGGTATTTAACAGCGGTGCTTCGGCCATTTTTTGCGGTGTGCTAAGCCAGGTAAAAGCAGGCGATCATATTGTAAGCGTCAGTAGCCCCTACACCTGGGCGCAGCGCCTTTTCAATGTTATTTTGCCACGCTTTGGTGTAAGTACCACCTATATTGATGGCGGGCAAATTGAAAACTGGGAGCGTGCCTGCCAAACCAATACCACGCTGTTTTACTTAGAAAGCCCCAACAGTTGGACGTTTGGCATTCAGCCCTTGGCCCAAGTGGCAGCCCTGGCCAAAGGCCGTGGCATTTGTACGCTTATAGACAATAGCTATTGCACCCCGCTGTATCAGCAGCCGCTGGCACTGGGCATCGACATGGCGTTGCAAAGTGCCACCAAATACATTGGCGGCCACAGCGATTGTGTAGCCGGTGTGCTGGCAGGCAGCCGCATCAAAATGGAAGCCATATTCAACAGCGAGTTAATGGCCAGCGGCAGCGGCTGTACCCCGTTTCATGCATGGCTGTTGCTGCGCGGGTTGCGTACGTTACCCATGCGGCTGCAGCATATTAGCAATACTACGCGGGTAGTACTGGCATTTTTAAAAAACCATCCCTTGGTTGAAAAAGTATGGTTTCCGCTAGACCCCAATTTTGAGCAATACGAATTGGCGAGCAGCCAAATGACGGGTGCTTGCGGGCTGCTCACAGTGGTGCTAAAACTGCACAGCGCGAAACAGCTTACTGCCTTTGCCGAGAATTTAAAAGCGTTTAAAATGGCGGTAAGCTGGGGTGGACACGAGAGTTTGGTGATACCTAGGGTGGCCGCACTGCCAGAGATGAGTTTTGATGCTAATGACCCACTACAGCGGAGTATGCGATTATACCTAGGATTAGAATCTCCAGAATATTTGATGGCCGATGTTGAAAATGCACTGCGCAAAGCCAAATCAACCTAAAATAGGCATTACTCACCCCATCAGGTTTGCAGGACACATTTTGGCACTAAAAAGTTGGAACTTTTAAAACTTGCGTGGTTCCACTGGGTTTATGAAAGCATTTTACATAAAAGAGACCACCCGCAGCCGATGAAGATGCCAAAGCTATTTTATTGTTTTGCATACCCTGGTTAGCTACTATTCTGCCACTTACATCAGTTACTTGTACCGTCCAATCTTTTGTGTTTTGCATGCCTCGAATTTCTAATACACCTTTTGAAAAACTTCCTGCACTTAGGTTTTCTACAAAAGTTGGTGGCTTTACGCCAATAATACGAGAGTAAGCATGCGTGCCATCGCGGTCAACTTTTTGGATGCGGTAATACAGCATTTTTGTTCCAGTTGCCTTATCAGTGAAATTATATTTTAGCAAACTGTTACTGCTTCCTACCCTGTCAATAGTGTGGATTGTGAACCAAGTAGAAGCATCTGGGCTGCGTTCAACTTCAAACTTCCTCAAGTTTACTTCACTCAATGTGGACCACTCAAGCTCCACCAAAGTACCAACAATTCGAGCATTGAAATTGGAGAGTTGCACAGGTAGCAATATGGGCGAAAGCGGGCAATTTACCGTTCTAAAGCTCAAACCCTCACCTGAAATAGTAACTGTGGGTATGCCAGTTAAGCAACCTAGAGATGCCAATGTAGAGGTTGCGCAATCTGTTCGGGCTGTGTACTGATTGTTTGTAGTGGTGATTTGCCCCCGCCCCGCTGGCGACCTGGGTATATTGTTATTAGTAAAAGTTTGGGTAGCGCTATTTACACAACTAATAGAGGCAACTTGTAAATTATCAATTCTTACATTGCTAGGATTATCCAATTCATACCGAATGGTTAAATCGTAGTTATAACCAAACAAGCAAGGGCTAAGAGGCTTAACCAACGCAATGGGATAAATTTCTAACTCAATTACACTGCCATTGGTAGTGGTAAATGAGCATTGAGCAACAGAACTGGCATATAACATGACAACCATGCAGGTTGTAAAAAATGTTTTCATAAAATAGCTTGATTTTTTATCGTCTAAAATATACAGCTTTTTCCGTAATCGAGCATAACAACAATAAAATTAATATAAAGCGAAGCTAAGCACCAGATTATTCCGGCTAAAGGTTATAGAAAACATATACAAAAGCCGTAAAAGCGTGGCGTGTTTCCAAACAATTCAAAAAATATCCTCCAAGGCCTTCAAGTCATAAACCTCGTAGGTTGGTTTTATATCAATGGTTTCGCCAATATGATTTACAAACACGGTATCCATACCCACACCCATAGCTCCCTTAATGTCGGCATCAATATTATCGCCCAGCATAATGCTTTGGTGCAGTGAGGCACCGGCGGCTTGCAGGGCAAATTCAAATATTTGGGATTTCGGCTTTAAACTCATGGCACGCTCGCTGGTAATAACCTGTTTAAAACGGGTGTGTAAATTACAAGTGCGCAACTTGCCCCATTGCACATCTTCAAAACCATTGGTAATGAGGTGCAGTTGATAGCCTTTTTGGGTGAGGTAGTCAATTATTTGATGGGTATAAGGAAACAAAGCCGATTGCGTGGGTAGGATGGTTAAATATTCGGCGCTCAATACCTTGGCAAGCGCCTCATTGCCCAGCTTAAAATCGAGAAAGGTGTGCCATGTGCGTTTCCACCGCAACTCTTCCTGCTTTATAAATCCATGGTGATATCTATCCCAAAGACGCTTGTTGTGATAGCTGTAGCGGGCATAAAATGCTTCGAAATCGGGGGTTAGGGTCTGCTGCAACTGATGGGCATGGTACAGCTGTTGCCAGGTTTGTTTGCTATTGGTTTCAAAGTCCCAGAGGGTATGGTCGAGGTCGAAAAAAAGGTGCTGGTATTTCATCATTATATTTTTAACGCTGAGGCTGTTGGTTGCCGGTGCCAAAGGCAAAAAAGCATGTCGTCATACTCATTTGGGCCGTAAAAGGGCCGGTTCGTTATCATTCAAGCGCAGCATTTTTTTTAATTTGTAAAAGGTGGTAATGGTTCGCCATAAGTGTTTGCTTTGGCCAATCCATACTATGGCGTTTTGGGCATTTGTGTGTGATGATTAGGCTTAAAAGCAGGTTTTACTTAAAATATGGTGCGGGTTTGGCGATTGGGCGTGAAATTGCACCAATAATTTTAAACTCAGCGTTATGAATATTGTGATTACGGGAGCCAGCCGTGGATTGGGAAAAGCCATTGCCGAGGCATTTGCCCAGCAGGGCCCGCATTTTTTTTGGCTTACGGGCCGCCGAACTGATACACTGACTGCTACCGAACAAGCACTGCAGCAAGCATTTCCTGCGGCCCAGTTTTGCAGCTTTGCCGCCGACCTTGGCACCACTGCGGGTTGCCAAAGCTTGGCAAACTGGGTACTGAGTTACCAACGCCCCATAGATGTGCTGATAAACAATGCGGGCAGCTTTGAACCCGGCAGTGTGCACAGCGAACCCGAGGGACAGCTTGAAACCATGCTTAATACCAACCTGATGAGTGCCTACCACCTTACGCGGGCTTTACTGCCGCCCATGGTGGCCCGGCAACAAGGGCATATTTTTAACATGTGTTCAATAGCATCGCAGCAGGCATACGCCAATGGCGGCAGCTACAGCATTAGCAAATTTGCGCTGCTGGGCTTTGGTAAAAACCTACGCGAGGAGCTGAAACCCCACCAAATAAAAGTAACGAATGTGCTGCCTGGGGCTGCCTACACCGACAGCTGGGCAGCAAGCGGCATAGATGAAAACCGGCTGATGGCGGCAGCCGATGTGGCCCAAATGGTGGTGGCGGCGGCCCAGCTAAGCCCGCGGGCTTGCGTGGAAGAATTGGTACTAAGGCCGCAACTGGGCGATTTATGATGCAGCGCTACCACTAGCCCCAAAACACCCGATTATACTCTACTCTTTCACTGCAAAGTTTTAACAACCCGCTACTCAAAGTAACTGCAGCGGCAAGTTTTTAACCGCTGCCTACCCACCAGCCATCAAACAGACCGCATTAAACTTCTAACGCGGCAAAACACTAGCGTGGTAAAATTAGCGTTTAACAAAAATGAAACTTTAGCAGCCCTGCAACCGTTTCATGAGTTTACTGTTGTAGATGTTTATGCTTAAAATTGAGCTGATATGAATAACAAAATTGCGGCGTGGGTAGTACTAATATTTGCCTTTGTGGCGCTTACGGGCTGCCAAAAAGATAAGCAGGCGTCAGCACCAACCGGGCCGGTGCCGCTAACGGGCACGCCGCAGATAAACATTAAAACCGTGGTTAGCAATGCTGGCATCATTTGGGGTTTCGACTTTTTGCCCGATGGCAGAATGCTTCTTACGCAAAAAAGTGGGCAAATGCAGTTGCTTGATACCGCTACCGGCAGTCTTACCGCGGTTTCTGGTTTGCCTACAAACATTAATCCGGCGGGGCAGGGCGGCTTACTCGATGTGTTGGTGGCACCCGATTTTGCCACATCGCGTCGTGTTTACATCACTTTTAGCATCACGGGTAATTTTTTAACCCTTGGGCATTTTAGGCTAGATGCAACCACCGCCACCAATTGGACCGCCCTGCATACCACGGCAACGCCCAGCCAATACGCGGGCCACTACGGCAGTCGTTTGGCTATGGGCGCCGATGCAAAGCTATATTGGGCAGTGGGCGAAGGCGGGGTGGTAAGCCAGGGTGGCGCCAGTAGCCCCAACCAAAATGGGCAGCTGCTTAATACCCTTTGGGGCAAAGTACACCGCATCAATCCCGATGGTTCGGTACCTGCCGACAACCCCGTTTTTGACGGCACAGGCCGCAGCACCATTTTCAGCTATGGCCACCGAAACGTGCAGGGTATGGCTTTTATGCCGGGCACCACACGCCTCTACGCTACCGAACATGGGCCTTCGGGCGGATGCGAACTCAACTTGATAGAGGCCGGCCGGAATTTTGGCTGGCCACTGTTTAGCAACGGGGTAAACTACAATGGAAGCAACATAAGCAATGGCCATAGTGGTGCAGGCATTACGGCGCCGCTTGTAACCTGGACACCCGCCCTTGCGCCTTCGGGCCTTAGCTTTATAAACCACCCATCGTACCGCAACTGGAATGGTAACCTACTGACCGGCTCGCTAAGCAGAAGACACCTACTGATGATAAACTTTAGCAATGGGCAACCGGGCGCCGAAACCATACTGCTGCCCAATACAGGAAGGGTAAGACAGGTAAAACAGGGTCCGCTGGGCATAATTTACGTGAGTGTAGAAGATGGTCGATTGCTAGCCCTTACAGCCAGGTAATGGAGTGGTGCAGTTTCTTTTTAAAATGAAAACGTCCTGTAAGCTTGTTTCCATAGAACTTGCCCTGCTTTTAAGCCAAAAAAGCTGGCGGCAATTTTACACAACCACGTGGAAACACTTACAAGCAAATAACAATGAGAAAAAACATTGCCTTAAGCTGCCTTTTTTTGGCAGCATTATCAGCTTATTCCCAAGTTGACAAAAGCGCTGACTTATACAAAGCCATTCTACACAAAGACAGTCTCTTGTTTAATGTTGGCTTCAACACTTGCAACATTTCGGAGTTTGAAAACTTGTTGAGCGAAAAATTTGAGTTCTTTCACGACAAAGACAGTATTTCATACCGAAAAGAATTTTTATACAACCTGAAAAATGGTTTGTGTAAGTCACCAACCACTTACCAATCAAGGCGTGAACTGGTTGCAGAAAGCACGGCGATTTATCCGCTATATAAAGGCAAAGTTTTGTATGGCGCAATTCAAACCGGAAACCATAAATTCTATGAAGCTATTGCAGGCAATAAGGAAACCTTTGCCAGTTCAGCAAAATTTACCCACGTATGGCTGTTAGAAAACGGCGTTTGGAAATTGAACAAAAGCTTAAGCTATGACCATCAAGATAGCAAGCGAGGCATCAATTATTCTCCAATTTTTGACAACGATGCCGAAATAGAAAAGTGGTTAATCGAAAACAAGGTGCCTACATTGGGAATTGGCGTTATTAAAGACGGGAAATTACAACAAGTGAAAGTGTTTGGAGAAATAAAAAAAGGCGCAGCTGCACCATTCAACACAATTTTTAATGTGGCCTCGCTAACAAAACCCATAACGGCCATGGTAGCGCTAAAATTAGTGAGTTTACGAAAATGGAACCTAGATGAACCCATTTATAAATATTGGATTGACCCAGATGTTGCAAAAGACAAAAATTGCAAAGTACTAACCACAAGACATATTTTAAGTCACCAAACCGGATTTGCCAATTGGCGAGGAAATAATAAAGATGGAAGGCTATCTTTTGAATTTGTACCAGGAACAAAGTACCAATATTCGGGCGAAGGATTTGAGTATTTGAGGGAGGCGTTGGAAGCAAAATTTCATAAATCAATTAATCAATTGGCAAGCGAACTGATTTTTATTCCGTTGCAGATGACCGATACAAAATATTTTTGGGACGATAAAACAGACAGCTCAAGAGTTGCAATAGGCTATAATGAAAATGGAGTAGCATACGAAACCGTAAAAAACAAGACAGCCAACGCCGCAGACAATTTGCTTACAACTGTTGAAGATTATGGTAGGTTTTTGGTAAGTATAATTAATCGGGAAGGTTTGACCGAAAAAGTATTTGATGATATGGTAACACATCAAGTAGCAACAAAAAAGGATAAATATTTTGGACTTGGATTTGAATTGTATGCCTTTGGAAAAAGCGAATATGCTATATCACATGGTGGCGCAGATAAAGGCTGCCAAACCATCGTCTTTGTTTTACCGAAAACGAAACAAGGTTTAATTATTTTTACCAATGTGGACGATGGATACAAAATATACGAGAAATTATTGATCCATTATTTGGGAGAATACGGTCGTAAAATATTTGAAATAGAAACAAAATAAAAAAACCACCGCTAACGCAGTTTGGCAAAATGCAAGGTTGAGTGCTAGTGAGAAGCAGCCTATCGATTGATTCTTTGCACAACACTGAACATTTGGGCTTTTGTTTACGGCATGTTGCCAAGCTGCAGATTGTTATGGGGTACTAAAATTTCTGAATTGTCGCTCATTCAATTTACCGATAAGGGGCTGTACTGCCCGGCAGGTGATTTTTATATTGACCCCTGGCGTGGCGTAAACCGGGCCGTGATAACGCATGCCCATAGCGACCATGCCCGCTGGGGCAGCAATGCCTACCTGTGCCATACCCTTACCAAACCCATACTACAGCTACGGCTGGGCGTAGAAAACACCTACGAAACCATGGGCTGGGGCGAAACGGTAAATATGAACGGGGTTGCCGTATCGCTACACCCGGCGGCGCACATCATAGGCAGCAGCATGGTGCGGGTGGCTTACCGGGGCGAGGTGTGGCTGGTAACCGGCGACTACAAACTTGAAAATGATGGCATCAGCGGCAGTTGGCAGCCGGTACCTTGCCATACCCTTATTACCGAATGTACCTTTGGGCTACCCATATACCAATGGCAGCCGCAGGAAAACATTTTTGCCGACATAAGGCAATGGGTGCTGCAAAACATGGCTGCCGCCAAAAACAGTGTGCTGATAGCCTACAGCCTGGGCAAAGCACAGCGCTTGCTGCAGGCGGTAGCACCGCTACAGATACCCATTTTTGTGCACGGGGCCATTTGGAATACACATAACGCCCTTACCGAGGCCGGTGTACAACTGCCACAGGTAACCCGCATTACTGCCGATACACCTAAAGACCTGCTGAAAAAAGCCATTGTTATAGCACCACCTGGTGCGGAGGGTACGCCCTGGCTAAAAAAGCTGCAACCATACAGCCTGGGGGTATGCAGCGGCTGGATGCAGGTGCGGGGCAATGCACGCCGCCGCAATGCCGACCGCGGCTTTGTACTAAGCGACCATGCAGATTGGCCCGCGCTGCTTGAAGCAGTGGCAGCTACGGGCGCACAAAAAGTATTTACCACACACGGCTTTACTGCCGCTTTTAGCCGCTACCTCAACGAAAAAGGCATTGAAAGCGAGGAAGTTAAAACCGCATACGGCACAGAGGAAACCGATAATTTGGAGGAATAAGCAGCATGGCATTTCAACAATTTGCAAAAATGGTATCGGCACTGGGCCAAACCACCAAAACCAACGATAAGCTGGGGGTGCTAAAAGCCTATTTGACCACCGCCCCCGATGCAGACAAGGTGTGGACCATTGCGCTGTTTACCGGCCGCCGCCCCCGCCGCATGGTGAGTGGCAGCCTTATGGGCAGCTGGTGTATGGAAATAACGGGCCTGCCCGGTTGGCTCTTTACCGAATGCTATGGGCTGGCAGGCGACCTTAGCGAAACCATTGCGCTACTGCTGCCGCCGGCCAACATACCCGTTAGCGAAGCAGTGCCAGCCGGCGCATCCACTACCCTCTCCCAAATACTGGAACAGTTTACTCAATTACACACCGCCTCTGAAGCCGACAAAAAAACAGCCATACTTGGCTACTGGCAGCAATTTACTACTGCAGAACGCTTTGTATTTAATAAGCTGATGAGCGCAAACTTCCGGATTGGCGTATCGGCCAACCTGCTTATACAAGCCATTGCCGCCTGCCACGGCCTTACGGTGGCCGAAGTGGCGCACCGCATCAGCGGCAATTGGAACCCCGCCACCACCACTTACACCCACCTGCTTTTTGCCAATACTGCCGCTACCGATAACAGCAAACCGTTTCCATTTTACCTGGCTTACCCGCTGGAAAACGACTGTGCCAGCCTGGGCAACCCAACCAATTGGATGGCCGAATGGAAATGGGATGGCATAAGGGGACAGGTGATAAAGCGGAAGGGCGAAGGCTTTATTTGGAGCCGCGGCGAGGAACTGATTACCGAAAAATTTCCTGAATTTGAACGCCTGTTTGAATGGTTGCCCGATGGCACCTGCCTAGATGGCGAAATTATAGCGCTGCCTAAAGATTTTGAAACTTTAGCCGAATTAAAACCTGCTGCTTTTAGTGCATTACAAACCCGAATTGGCCGCAAAAACCTCACCAAAAAAATACTGCAAGAAGTACCCGTAGGATTTTTGGCCTACGACCTACTGGAGTGGCAGGGCAACGATGTAAGGCAGCAACCGCTGCTGCAAAGGCGACAGTGGCTTAACGAGCTGTTCGGCGAATGCTCAACACCCGCTTTTAGGCTTTCGGAAAAGATTGCATTTGAAAGCTGGGAACAACTGGCCACAATAAGAACCAATGCCAGAAACGAAGGGGCCGAAGGGCTGATGCTAAAGCGCAAGGCATCGGAATATGGCACAGGCCGCCGCCGAGGCGACTGGTGGAAATGGAAGATAGAGCCGCTTACCATTGATGCCGTAATGATTTATGCCCAAAGAGGCAGCGGCCGGCGCAGTAATTTATACACCGACTACACTTTTGCAGTACGTGATGGAGAGAGGCTGGTACCTTTTACCAAGGCCTACAGCGGGCTTACCGATAAAGAGTTTGCACAAGTGGATGCTTTTGTAAAAAAGAATTCTCTTGAAAAATTTGGACCGGTGCGCACCGTAAAACCCGAGCTGGTTTTTGAAATAGGGTTTGAAGGCATAAGCGAGAGCAAACGGCACAAAAGTGGTGTAGCCCTGCGTTTTCCCCGCATGCTGCGCTGGCGGCACGATAAAAAACCTGAAGACATCAATACCCTTGACGAGTTGAAAAATCTATTACACTGGTACAATAGCACGCCGAGGGGCTTGTAATGGTATTTGGGTGCGCCCGTCATGGCAACCAATGTTGCTAATAAAAGCGGGTAAGGGTAGCTACCTCAACTACAAGCATTTTTTATCGAGCGCATAAACCTCTATTCGTTTCTTGCCATCGGCTTCGCTCAATTGCTCGCAGTAAAAAGTGCCCCGCGAAAAGGCTTTAGTAGCTAAATTTACTGAGATGTAGTAGGTTCTACCGGCTTCGAGGGTAAGCTGCAACACAGAATCGGGCGTGGTTTTGAGCTTACCCTTGTACTGGGCATGAAATTTATGCTCACCCGGTTCAACCTCGTGCACTGAATGCCGTCCGTCGCCCAGTTTGCACAACAGCACCGTATCGTCGTAGGTAAAATAAGGCACATAGCGATCGGGGCCGGGCGACCTTACGAGATACACCGTTGCTTTGGGGCTTTGCGCCTTGGCACTCAAAATAGATCCGAAGACGAAGCCAATGAGAATACCTATCAATTTCATAGCATGTTAATTTTCAAGAAGATTAAAAAAAACAACTTGTAAAGTTTATTGTTTGGGCCTAAAAATACCGACACATTATCAGCATTTCAGACGACGGATTGTGCAAAGGGTAAACCTTGTAATGTTCATCTATGGCGGTGTGTAGTGCAGCTAAAGCCGGATAAATGGCATAGGTTTAACAGCGCCGAAGCCTTAGCGCTTAAACTTAGATGAATTGGGGAGCGTAAAAGACACCATGGCGCCAAAGGCATTGGCCGACACAGTGCTATTGGAGCCGTACTTATAGCGCATGGCGGTGTAGGTAAGTGCAAGCCACCGCCAGCCAAACTCCAAACGTGGACCGGCTGTGCTGGTAAAATCGACATCGGGCAGAAAGCCATCGCCCTTGAGTCTTGGGCTCAAATGGGTGGTAATGCCTACGCCTAGCCTAAAGTCGTCGTCTATTTTCCAAAAAGGCGTAAGCTGAATGGGGAACCTTGTGAGCCTGATATTGGCATTGTCGGCAGCAGTAGTGGTGTACTTAAGGCCTACAGAGGCACGAAGCATGAGCTGCTTAACCTGCGAAAATTGCACCTCGGTGCCTACCCCAATGTAGCCGCCTTGGCCTGCCCGCATCTTTTGGTCTTCACCATTGGTAAAAAATACTTTCAAAATCTCATCGCCACCAAACTCCACACCCGCTTCCATCAAAAATTTGGCACGCACCGTTGGCTCGGACTGCTGGGCAAAAACCCCTGACTTACTAAGCAAAAGACTTATAGCCAAGACAAAAACGAGCTTTCTCATGAAAATTTTTCTGCAATGTTAGCAGAAAAGCCAGATTTTAACAAACCACCCATCCGCTTAGACTTACCGGCTAAAAAGTGTTTTCTTATTGACGCACGGCTGAAGATGGTCGCATTATTTGCTTGGCTTTGCCCAATTGCACAATGTTGCCGTTTCCCTGCTTTTCGGCCAATAAAGTTGTTTTTGCGTTCACCAGCACATCGCCGTTGCCAAGGGATTGCACCTGTACTTCATCGGCCAACAAGCCTTCCGCGTTCAAGTTGCCGTTACCATCGTTTTTTAGGCCCAATTGCTCCACCACACCCATCAATTTGGCCGAACCATTGCCTTCATTGGCCATGTAAAATGCCTTTTGGTCAACGTTTAAAACCAAAATATCGCTATTTCCACGCTTGTAAAGGCTATCGAGCCGCGGGCAAGTAATCCTAACTTTTATCTTGGGTTTGTTGATGTATTTGTTGTTGTCTTTGGTGTATTTGAACACAATAACCAGCGTGCTACCAACCTGCTTAACCTCTAAGATTGGTGCATACTTGTCTTTGATGCTGGTACGCACCGAAAACGGCTTACCCACCTCTACCTCGGTGCTGCCATCGAGGTCGAGAATGGTAACTCTATCAAAATTAGAAAACCCGTACAGCCGCGTTTTTACCTTCTCGGAACCCGTAAATGGGTCGGCTTGGCTTTGCGCCGCAAAACACCAGCAGCTAAAAAGCACCATCAAAGCATTACGATTTATCATCATTTTTAGTTTTTTAATTCCTGCAATCTCGACCTCAACCCTTCGACAGGCTCAGGGCGGCGCCTCAACCCTTCGATAGGCTCAGGGCGGCGCCTCAACCCTTCGACAGGCTCAGGGCGGCGCCTTAATCCCCCGCACCATCGGCTATGGCACGCGCCACTGCAAAACCGCCCACCCGCTGCCCGCAAATGAGGCCCTGCTCGCAATCGCTGCGGTAGTGGATGGCACCGTAAAGTCGGCTGATGCTGGCTTCGCTTGCCATGGCATTGTATTGGCTGGCCTTAGACTTTACAATATGGCTTAAAATGGTGGCTGCTGCACCGCTAAAGGTGCTGTGGCCGCTGGTGTAGCTTGGAAAGTTGGGCAATCCTACTTCGGTTTTAATGCGTGGATCCATTTGCGAAGGCCGTGGATTGAAGTACAGGTATTTGGCATCCCAGCAGGCAATGGCAGCATCGGCCAGGGCCATATTAAGCAGGGCCATATTGCGTGCCCAGCGCACTTCGCTCATATTCAAATTTACCCAATCGTCGGTGGCTATGGCGTTCCAGTGGCCGGGTGGCGTGTAAGTGCCCACGCCATCGGCCCAAAACTGGGCAATGCGGGTTTGCTGTCGGCTGGGGTTTTTGCTAAACTGGTAAACTTCGTTTAGCTCGTCTTTAAACTTTTGGCTGCTGGTGCTTGGGGGTGCCGGCGGGCGTATGCTTATAAGCGTGGCACTGTCGAACAGCCAGGTACGCACCTGCCCAAAGTTCATGAGCATACCGGGGCGTTTGGGATTTTCCTGGCTTATCCACGGCACTTCGCCGCGGGCAATGGTGGCCTGCTCCATGGCATTTTGCATGGCCAGGCTGCCCACGGCGGCACCGGCGCGGTCGGCACGGGCACGGGCCACAAACTGCAAGGCTACTGCGCGGCCAAGGGCATAGCCGGCATCCAAATCGCTACGCACATTGGCACCACTGGCCATGCGTGCTTCGAGGTGGTTGGCTATTTGGCTTTGAATGTAGGCCTGATCGCCAGGGAATAGCAGCTTACCCAACTCCCACATAACGCCGGCCACCGTGGCATCTTCGCTGGGGTAGCTGGGCAAATCGGTTTTGGGTACCAATGCGCTAATGGTGGTGTTTACATGGTAAGGCGCAGCGCGGTTGTACAGCTTTTTGTAGTGGTAGCAAGCCACCAGCGCATCGTACATGGCGGCGCTAACGTAGGCATAAGCGCGGCTGGCATAGGGTGGATTGGCAAAGGGAAATTGTGGATAGGCCAAGGGGTTGTTGGGGTCGGGTATGGGGTATGTGCCATCGGGGTTTTGGTAGGGCGGCAGGTTGTGCTGTGCCACCAGCTGACGTACTATTTCGTTCCAGCGCAGCACGGCACCAGCGCTCCAATACTTAAGGTTGGCATTGCCTAGGGCGTCGAGGCGGGCTTGGGTGCTTTTTATTTCGTTGATTTGGGCGGTGTAATCGGGGCCGGCGGGTGGCGCGGGGGCGGGCACGGCTAAGGCATCGGGGGCAGATAACAATACCAACTTCCAGGTGCCGGCATTGGCATCGGTTTTGGCGGGAGCCAGGGCAGGGAAGCTGCGGCTACGGTCGTTGATGGTTTTGCTGCAGGCCAGCAGCAGGGTGGCTAGCGCGGCAGTAAAAATAATCTTGTGCATATGGGCAATGTTGTTATTATAAAAGCGGTAAAAAGGTTGAGAACGGGACGGCGGGGGAAGCACACCGCTGAACAGGGCGATGCGGCTTAGCATTTAGCCCCGATTGTAGCGGAAAGCCCGAAAGCCCGACCGTAGGGAGGGCTGAGGACTTGCAGCGGAAAGCGGGACTGTAGCCCGGATTTGCACTATTGCTGGGCTTCATCGTGTTTTTTTTGTTTTTACTTGGGCGAAAAATTGAGGATGTAAACTACGGCGGTGTAAGCGCTGACGGCTTGCCCAACATTGCGACCCGCCACCGTGTAACTGCCACCCCAAATAAAACTGAGGCCGTCGGTAAAAGCGTTTTCGCGTTTGAAGTTGGCACCCAAGCGTGTGGCATCCATATTGTTGCTTACAAATGGCATATTGTTGCGGGTAATGTTGTGCCCGCCTGTTGTGTTCCAATGGTCTAGCACGGCTTCGGCAATCCAGGTGCCATTGCGAAAGCCAGCCCGCAGGTTGAACTGCGCGGCATTGGGCATTTTTACTTCGTTGCTGTAGTTCATTTCGGTGGTGTAGTAGGCGGTGCGATTGAGGTGCACATTGCTGCGCGCCACATAGCTGCCGCTAGCGGTGCCAAACCAATTGC
>RDXD01000194.1 GCA_004292575.1 Bacteroidota bacterium | reverse complement strand
TGTAATTCATATTGGTTTTTTCTGTCCATTTGGGAAACACTAAAATGGCGGTGTAGCCTTTTGCCACGTAGTTATTGGTATCTACAGCATTGGGAAAATCGAAGGTGATGGTGGAGGTGTTTTTGAGGTTATTGGTAAAAAAGTTGTTGGGGTCGGTAACGGCTACACGCTGCAAATCGCGGCCCTTGATGCCCAAAAAGGTGGCACCGGCTATAAATGCCACCATTACAATGGGCAGCAAAAATGTGCTGATTAAAAAAGTTTTGTTGCGCACCCGGGTGCTGTACTCGCGCTGGGCTATCAGTAGTATTTTATTCATGGCGTTTTTTTATGAGGGGGCTAAAGGCGTAGTAAAAAGATAGAGCTGGCTTTGGTGGCGGCAGCTAGGCCGGCTGAAACTGTCGGGCTTGCGGCGTACCTTCAACCAATTTAATAAATATGTCGTTTAGGCTGGGCAGCACTTCGTTAAAGGCTTGTATTTGAACGCCTTGGCCTATAAAGTACTGCAGCACATCATTGTTGCTAACGCCATCTTCCAAGCGTATCAACAAGCCATCGGCTGTGTGTTTTTCTACTTTAAAAATGTGGGTATGCAGGTGCTCGGGTAGGGTTTGGGCGGCAATGCTAAACTGGTTTTCTTTAAAGTCGTGGCGCACCTGTTTAACGGTGCCATCTAGTATTTTTTTGCCCTTGTTTACCAGAATTATATGGTCGCATATTTCTTCTACCTGCTCCATGCGGTGGGTGCTAAAGATGATGGTGCTGCCGTTTTTGGCCAGGTTAAATATTTCGTCCTTAATAAGATTGGCATTTACGGGGTCGAGGCCGCTAAAAGGCTCGTCGAGAATAATAAGCTTGGGATTGTGCAGTACGGTGGTTACAAACTGTAGCTTTTGACTCATGCCCTTGCTCAGGTCTTCTACTTTTTTGTTCCACCAGCTTTGCATCTCAAATTTTTCGAACCAAACCTTAATGTTCTTCATGGCCTCAGCTTTCGACAGTCCTTTTAGCTGTGCCAAATAGAGGGCCTGTTCGCCAATTTTCATTTTTTTATACAGCCCCCGCTCCTCGGGCATGTAGCCAATGCCAATGGTGTCATTTACAGGGTCAAATGGGCGTCCGTTGAAATTTATCTGCCCACTATCCGGATAAAAAATACCGGTAATCATGCGAATGAGCGTGGTTTTGCCGGCGCCATTTGGGCCAAGCAAGCCAAAAATGCTGCCTTGCGGAATAGAAAACGATACATCGTCCACAGCTTTTTGATCGGCAAAATACTTTTTTAGGTGTTGCGCTTCCAATAGGTTCATGGGGCAGTAAAATAAATTTGAGGGGTGAAGATAGGATGCTGCCACAATGCCCCCAAAAATTATGATGAGCGGACGTGGGCTACCATAAGGGGATACACATGCTGCTGCATTGGTGCTACCGGGCAGCTTTATACTGGCACAAACGGTGTGCTGTTTAAAGCGGTGTGCTTTGTGTACAGGTATTTGTAGCGCTCAATAAGGCGTGTGCAAGCCCGGCTTAATCCAGCAACGCAGATTTGTTATAAAAGCTATTGTACACCTTTAGCCAAAGTTGGGCTTTGCCACGCACTACTATTTCCCAGCGTTCTTCTTCAATGCGGCCTTGGCGGTCGTATTTGTAGTAAATAAACAGAAAGTTTGCGCCCTTGCGTTGTATAACCACGCCATCTAGCAGCGGGCCAATGTAACGGGGGTTAATGGTAAAAAGGCTGGTGGGCCCGGCACCGCTTGAAACTCTAGTGTTTATTAATGGTGGATTTTGATCGACGAATTGGTGCTTTACACCCGGACAATCGGTGCAGCTTGAAGCGGTGGCCAAACGGTCAATATAGCCGCTATCGGGGTTGATGAAGATTTTGTAAAAATCGTTGTGACCCTCCAAAAAACTGGCGGCGTCGAAGGCCATCATACTATCGATGTAAAAACTGCGGTGATTGCTAAAAACATCGGGCTCTAGCTGGCCCCGCCAGGTGTATTGCAGCACTTTGGTGGATACCTTTTCCCCCTTGTCGTCGAACACCTCAATGGATTTGCGTTTCAAAATGGTGTCGAGGTAGCCAACATTATCGTGAAACTTAATGCCCACACCGGCAATTACGAACGTGGGTAGGGCCTCGGGGTTGAAATCGCTACTGGGCTTCCCAAGGTCGAGCAGCATTAGGGCATCAACGCCCTGCTGCATGCCCACTTTTTTTATCACTTCAATAAGGGTATTAATATCGCTGCGTGTGCTTGTGGCTTCCACAACGTGGGTGCGGGTGTGTGGTTTGGTAATGGCATCGCCGGGCATAAAAATTTGGGGTACGGCCCCAGTGTAAACCAGTGGCAAAGTGCTTAGCGTGGCAGGCGAGTAAAAAGGTGGGTACACCTTTACCAGTTGTGCCTTTGGGTTTAGTGCCGATAATATAAATAGTTGTACAAGTATTAAATTTTTCATGTGGATGCTTATGGGTTTTGGCTGTAATGGTTATAAACGTGGTTAAGTTAAGAAATTGTGTGGATTTGGATGCTCGGTTGATGTGGTATTTCGGCGTGTTCTGCCCCGCATACCAATAGGTGTATCCGAGATGTTAGTATGTTTTTTTAGGTTGGTTGGGTTTGTTGGCTGCCATACCAATTATTTGGGTTTCGATGTGCTTTTTTGTTTGTGTGTAAAAAGGGGTTACACAGGGTTGCGGTAGTTTTTGTGTAAAAGCCGCGCCGGTTTTACTTGTAAACGCGGCTTTAAGTATAGCCTTGGGTGCGGGGCTTTTTTGCATAGTGGTTGTGCTAACCATGTTTTGGCCGCAAATTGGCATAAAACCGAAGGCTTTTGGGTAGAAACCTTGTTAAAAATGCGCAAACAAAACATTAAAATTTTTTGTGCTGTATGGGCTGCCAAAGGAAATGCCGGATATGGATTGGCGGGTGGCCATTGGCCCAATAGCATTACTAAGGCCAAAGGGCAGGGGGATTGGAGCGGTAGCTGCCCGGCCTTAGCCGGGCACTACAAGCGAAAAGCCCCAACTGAGGCTTAGCATTGCACTGCGGCTGATTGCCCCAAATTATTTTTTGTGCTTGGTTGCCAAAAAGCGTTATGAGGTTGCAATACCCAGAGATTGGGCAATGGCGTGTACCACCCGCACACCATCCATGGCAGCGCTTACAATGCCGCCGGCATAGCCTGCGCCCTCGCCGCAGGGGTATAGATTTTGCGCTTGCGGGTGCTGCAGCGTGTGGGGATGGCGTGGTACCCGCACGGGCGAGGAGGTTCGGCTTTCGGTGGCCACCACAATGGCATGGTTGGTGTAATAGCCGGGTATTTTTTTGCCAAATGCCTTAAAGCCCTCTTGCAAGGTGCGGTGAATAAAGGGGGGTAGCACTTGGCCTAAATTAGCGGTAGCGCAGCCGGGTACATAGCTGCAAACGGGTAGGGTGGCGGAGTGCTGGCCGGTGCTAAAATCAACCAGGCGCTGGGCAGGCGCCACAAAGTTGCCACCTCCTGAGGCAAATGCTTGGCGCTCTACGGCCTGCTGAAACCGCAGCATGAGCAATGGATGAAGCGCTGCTGCAGTGGTGCCGAGCATGGTTTCCAATTCGGGGCTAGGGGTGGTTTTAAGCTGGGCCTTCATCCAAGGTACCACATCGGCTGGCTTGCACTCTACCACAATGCCGCTGTTGGCATAGGGATTGTTGCGCTTGCTGGGGCTCCAACCATTTACCACCAGCAGTCCCGGGCTGGTGGCGGCCGGGGCTATAATGCCGCCGGGACACATACAAAACGAAAACACCCCCCGGCCCTGATGCTGGTGTACAAGGGAATAGGCGGCGGCGGGCAAATGGGCCGGTCGCGGCTGGTTTTGACCGGCGGGCTGGCGGTATTGGCATTGGTCTATAAGGGCCTGTGGATGCTCTACCCGCACGCCCAAGGCAAAGGGTTTGGCCTCTATGAGCCAGTTTTTACGGTGTAGCAACTCGTACACATCGCTGGCGGAGTGCCCTGTGGCCAATATAAAAGCATTGGCGGGTATAAGCTGACCATCGGCGGTGGCAATGGCTTGGATAACGCCATTTTTAGCCACCAAATCAACCATTTTTTTATTGAAAAGCACCTGGCCGCCGCAGGCCTCTATGTGGAGGCGCATGGCAGTTACAATTTGGGGTAACTTGTTGGTGCCAATGTGCGGGTGTGCCTCGTAAAGAATGGCCTCGCTGGCACCAAAATGCACAAACCACTCCAAAATTTGGGCAATATTGCCGCGCTTGTTGCTGCGGGTGTAGAGTTTTCCATCGCTGTAGGTACCAGCCCCGCCTTCGCCAAAGCAATAATTGCTTTCGGGGTTTACTTGGCCTTGCTTGTTGAGCATGGCCAAATCGCGGCGGCGGCTGCGTACATCTTTGCCGCGGTCTATAACAATCGGGCGCAGACCCAGTTCTATGCATTCTAAGGCGGCAAAAAGCCCGGCAGGTCCGGCCCCCACTATAACCACCGTTTTGGGCGAATGGCCAACTTCTTTTGGACTTGGCTGCATGGCAGGCCTGCCCGTAAATGGTTCGTTTACAAAAACCACTGCCGTAAGGGATACCCAAACGGTGCGGCTGCGTGCATCGAGCGACTGCTTGATGGGGTAAAACCCAGTAATGTGCGCAGGCTGGCACCCCAGTGCCATACTGAAGAGCCGCGTTAGCACCGTTTGGTTATGGGCTTCTTCGGCGGTAAGTTTTATGGATACCGTTTGTGGCATGTGTAAGGGAGCTATCCTTAAGAAAATGCGTGTACGGTATTAAAACGGCAGGCCGTCGCCATCGCCAGTTTGCATGGCAGTGGGGTCAAAATCGCTACTGGGTGGAGGGGGCGCCACCTGCTGCGTTTGTGGGCCGGTGGATTGGGGTTGGGTGCCGGGTACAAAATTTTCGATGCGCCAGGCGTCTAGGTTGGTAATGTAGGCTTCGCGGCCATCTTTTACCCACTTGGTGCCGCGTAAGTTAAAGTGCACTTTTACGTTGTCGCCTACGGCTACGCGGTCTAGCATGGCCGTTTTATCTTGCACAGTTTGGAACTTTACGTAGTTGGTAAGAATGCGTCCGCCAATTTCGTCGGTTTTTTCGATGGCAAACTCGCGGGTTTGGAAAGTGGCGCTTTTTTGACTGGTGGGATATATGGCAACAATTTTGCCGGCAACATCGTAAGACATGTGGTAAACATTTTATTTAAGACGGCAAATGTCTGTATGATTCGGTTGTGCGGCTTTATTTTTTTTACCCATGGTCATTATGCTCGCCAATACTGGGCGGAAAGGAAAACCTCAAATGACAAGGATGTTTTGGGTGGTAATTTCCCCGTTCAGTTTCTAGCGGTTGTATAAAAAACAGATACAATGTTGCAAATATGTTTTTGTTCTTGAAGTGTTTTCTCGGCGGCGTTGGGTTGAGATAGTTTTGCGGTTTTTGTGCGAAATATTTTTTTCTAAAAACAACGCGGCCAACGGTGTGGCCATAAAAAGCCTGCCATTTTCTTGCTGAGTTGT
>RDXD01000193.1 GCA_004292575.1 Bacteroidota bacterium | reverse complement strand
GTCGCTCTATTCCTTCTCTACCCGTGCTGCTTAACCTCATAAGGGTGCTTGCCTTAGACTTTAATCAGTTTTTTAAAGACATCGATCTTAACCACCCCATTGATACAACCGTGGTAAAACGTGCCGCGGACTACCCGTATTTTGAAAAAGAGAACGCTTTGGGTTTTTTGTACCGGCGCATTTTAAGCACTGTGGTAAACGATTATCACTTAGACATTGTGCTGCTGACCTTGCAGGTGGGCGCCACCCGCCCGCTGGTTACCACCGAGGCTATGGAATACAAATACGTACTGAGGGGTGAAGTAAACTACCAGATTGGCGATCAATACCATAGCTTAAGTGCGGGCGACTCCATTTTTTTTGATGGTACGAAACCCCATGTGCCAGAAAACGTTGGCAATGAACCCGTTGAGATGCTGGTGATTTACTTTTTTAAAGCGTCGCCATAACACGGGTGTTAACAAAATATTATTAATTGTATAGTATTGGTAAACATAGTGTCTTATTATATGTGATATGTTTAGTATTTGTTTACTTTATGGTAATCTTGGCACAATAATTCCATAACATGGGCAGGATAGGTTTGCACCCTAAACTAACCATGTATGAGGCAAAAAACCATTGTAAAAAGCAAAGCCATAGCAGTATATCTGCTGGGGCTTTTTTGTTTTTTGGGCATTGTAGCCCAGTCACAGTCCATTCTGGGCAAAGTGGTGGATAGCGCCACAGCAGCACCCTTATCCGGTGTAACCATATCGGTAAAGCCAAAAGGCGGCAGCACCGTTACCACAGCCGATGGCACCTTTAAAATAAACGCCAAAGCCGGCGACCGAATTGAGCTGACTTATGTAGGCTACCAACTCCGTTCGGTGCCGGTAACCGAAACCACAGGAGAGTTGATAGTAGAACTGGTAATGGGCGGCGCGCAGTTAAACGAAGTGGTGGTAACTGCACTAGGCATTAAGCGCGAAAAAAAGAAGCTTGGTTATGCCATTCAAGAGGTAAAGGGCGAAGACCTTACTGTGGCCCGCGAGAGCAACCTGGCTAGCCAACTGGCCGGCAAAGTGGCTGGGGTAACTGTGGTGGGTAGTGCAAGCGGTGTTGGTGGCAGTGCCCGCGTAACCATTCGCGGAGAAAGAAGTGTTGACCTCAACAAGAACCAACCACTGTATGTAATTGATGGCGTACCCATTAGCAACAGCATTACCGGTGCCAGCGGCCGGGGCAATTTGGAAGTGGACTTTGGCAATGGCGCCGGCTTTGTAAACCCCGATGATATTGAAAGCATGAGCGTGTTGAAAGGCCCTGCTGCTTCGGCGTTGTACGGCAGCCGTGCTGCTAATGGTGTTATCGTCATCAAAACAAAGAGCGGACGCAAGCAAAAAGGCATTGGTGTAGAAATCAACAGCAACTTTACCGCCGAAACCGCCCTCAAGCTGCCCGAATATCAAACCGTTTACGGCCAAGGCAATGGCAATGGCGGGCCTTTTGGCTTTGTAAATGGCGGGGGTGCAGGCCTTACCGATGGTACCGATGAGGGTTGGGGTCCGGCATTTATTGGACAAAGCTACCCACAGTACAACTCGCCCCGTACGCTTAATGGACAACAAATACCTTTTACGGGCGGCGATTTAAATGCGCCGGCTGGAAGTGTAATTACCGCTACGCCATGGCTGCCCGACGTGGACAACCTGAAGAATTTTCTAGAAACTGGCCGCACATTTACCAACAACGTGGCGCTCGTTGGTGGCAATAAAGACGGCGACTTCCGCCTTAGCTTTACCAACCTCGACCAAACTGGCATTGTACCCAATACCGATCTCAGGCGCAATACTATTTCGCTTAGCGGTGGCTACAACTTCAACAGCAAGTTTAGTGCACGCACGTTTGTGAGTTACATAAAAAGTGAAAGCGACAACCGCCCCAGCATTAGCTACGGCACCGAAAGCATTATGTACTTGTTTAACTGCTGGCTGCCCGCTAGCGTGCGTGTAAGCGATATGAAGCGCCTTTGGATGCCCGGTGCCGAAAATTTGCGCCAGTACAGCTGGAACTATAACTATCATGATAATCCATATATTACGGTTGGTGCCAACACCAACGGGCAGTACTACGACCGCATTATTGGCAATGTAACGCTTAAGTATGAATTTACTGATTGGTTGAACCTGCAACTGCGCAGCGCTACCGATTGGAGCCAAGAGCGCCGCGAGTACAAGCGTGCCTTTAGTAGCCAGCGCTTTCCTTTTGGCCAGTACCGCCAGGTAAATATTACCAATGAAGAGCGCAACAGCGACTTTTTGCTAACCGCCAACAAAAACCTGGGTAACGACTTTGCGGTTACTGCTACCGCAGGTGGCAACCAAATGCGTCAAACAAGCCGGTTTGTAGAAAATGTAGCCGGTCAGCTTAACATACCGGGCATTTACAATCTTACCAACAGCCGTATTCCATTGGTAAGCGAGCAGCGCAATGTGGAAAAGCGCATCAACAGCCTATACGGTTCGGCAAGTTTGGCTTACAAGAACTACCTGTTTCTTGACGTAACTGGTCGCAACGATTGGAGCAGCGCCCTTACCCTACCCGAAAATTTGAAAGCACTGGGCAATGCCGAGAACTCTTACTTCTATTTTTCTACGGCCTTAAGTGCTGTTGTAAGCGATATGGTGAAGCTGCCCAGCTACATCAGCTTTGCTAAATTGCGTGCCAGCTTTGCACAAGTGGGCAACGATACCGACCCCTTTACCTTTACCCAGAGCTTTAACCCCAGCCAGCCCTTTGGCACCGCACAGGTGTACGGCGAAACCGACCGTTTGGCCAACTTGAATTTGAAGCCTGAAATTAGCTCTGCATTTGAGGTGGGTACCGAAGTACGCTTTCTTAAAAATCGCATGGGTATTGACTTTACTTACTACCAAAGCAATACCATCAACCAAATTTTAAACATACCGCTTAGCCTTACCAGCGGTTACAATACCCGTGCCATCAACGCCGGAAAAATAAGAAACTGGGGCTACGAGGCCATGCTGAACTTCCAAACCGTAAAGCAGAAAAACTTTACTTGGACCACCGACATTAACTTTAGCAGCAACCGCAGTAAGGTAATTGAACTGCGCGACGGCCTCACCAACTTCGTAATGGCCACACGCCGCGTTAGCATTGAAGCCCGCGTGGGCGAGCGCATGGGCGATATGTACGGCATTGGTTTTGCCCGTGTGCAAAGCACCAATAAAGATGCCCCTTACTACGATGCCAGCGGGCAGTACACCGGCCAAATGGTGTTTGATCCCAACAACGGCCGTCCTATTCGTACCACCAACCGCATCAAGCTGGGCAACTACAACCCCGACTGGCTGATGGGCATTAGCAATTCGTTTAACTACAGGGGCATTAAGCTCAGCTTTTTGTTCGATATACGCAGCGGTGGCGAAATTTATAGCGAAACCCAAACCGTGGGCCGCGAGGGAGGCATTATTACCGAAAGCCTGGAAGGTCGCGCCTCAGGTTACGATTTAACCCAGCCGGGTAATGGTGTTATTGGCCAAGGCGTGGTGTTTGTGGGTGGTGTGCCTACACCCAACACGCGGAAGGTAAGTGCACGCGAGTGGCACACCGCTTGGACCGGTGGCCGCAATATTGCCGAAGGTGTAATGTACGATGCCAGTTTCGTAAAGCTTCGCGAGCTGCAAGTGGGTTACAACATTCCAGACAAGGTATGGGGCAAGCTGCCCTTCCGCGGCGTGGCTGTAACCTTGGTAGCACGCAACCTGTTTTTGTGGGATAACGTGCCCCACGTAGATCCTGAGGTAATGAGCTACAGTGGCGGTACTGCATTGCCCGGTATCGAAAACATGAGCATTCCCGGCACCAGAAGCTATGGTGTAAACCTAAGCATCAAGCTTTAATACAACAAACCAACTTAATTGTCACAGTTATGAAACTACAATCAATCTGCTTAACGGCATTGTTTGGCTTGCTACTTACGGGTTGCACCAAAGACTTTGCCGACCTGAATACCGATAAAAACGTGCCAACGGCCGTAACCCCCGACTTGCTATTGAGCGGTGTAATTCGCAATACCCTAAACGATCAGGTAAGCCACGGCTGGGGTATTGGCAACCTGGTGGCGCAGTACAACGCCAAAATTCAGTTTGTAAACGAAGACCGCTACCTCTGGGGCGAGCAAAACGGCGTTTGGAACTCTGTTTACGGCAACTACCGCAACCTTCAAAACATCTTTTTGAACGTAAAAGAGTCCGACAACAGCCCCTATTTTGGTGTAGCCCTCATTATGAAAAGCTGGATGTTTAGCTTGGCAACCAATGCCTATGGCGATGTGCCTTACAGCGATGCAGGCAAAGCAAAGTCAGAGGCCATTTACCAGCCCAAATACGAGAGCCAGGAAACGATTTATACCAATATTTTGGCCGACTTAAAGAAAGCCAACGAGTTGCTGGCCAAGAGTAGCACTAACCTTCAGGGCGATATTTTGTACGGCGGCGGTGCCAGTGCTATTATGAGATGGCGCAAGCTTGCCAACAGCCTGCGTTTGAGACTACTGTTGCGCCAAAGCAAAAAGAAAAATGTGGCCGCCGAAATGCAAGCCATTGTAGGCGACCCTGTAAACAACCCAATATTTGAAGGCAATGCCGACAATGCAGAGCTGCGCTACTCTGCCGCAGCACCAAACCAATGGCCACTGTACGGCAGCCGCGTGGGTTCGTTCGACGAAATACGCCTTAGCAAAACCCTTAGCGATCGTTTAACTGCGCTTAGCGATCCGCGGTTGGCCGTATTTGGCCGCCCCACACAGGCTTCGGTTGCCGCCGGAACGCCAAGAATTGAAGGCATTCCCAACGGCCTGGGCGACGTGCCTGCCTTAAACTTCAATGGTGGCCCACAAGGTGTAAGCCGCGTAGGTTACACCTTTGCTTGCCTAGTTTGTAACGACGCGGGCCAAGCAGTTCCCGACCCATCTGCCCCGCGCAGTATTTTGATGAATTTTGCTGAGCTACAGTTTATTTTGGCCGAGGCTAGAGAAACTGGCTTAATTACCACTGGCGTAGCCGAAACCTACTACCTCAATGGCATTAGGGCTAATATGGCTTATTGGCGCAGCGTGGTGCCGGCATCTTATGGCATTACTGTAAATGATGCGGCTGGCTATTATGCTCAACCTGCGGTAGCGTACACTGGCACTAGCGCCGAAAGATTACAAAAATTATACTTGCAAAAATGGGTAGCCATGTATTTTAATGGACTTGAGGCTTGGTTCGACTGGCGCCGCACCAACTCGCCAGCTATTGTACCAGGTCCCCAAAACCTTAATAACAACTTGGTACCGGTGCGGTTTCCGTATCCGCTAAGCGAGCAGAGCTTGAACACGGCGAACCGTGCAGCTGCTGTAAGCACCATGGGTAGCGATGACCTCAACAGCAAAATGTGGTTGATAAAATAAGCAGTTTGTAAATGTTGAATTTATAAGGCGGGGCTATAACGTAGCCCTGCCTTTTTACTTGGTTTCCTTCCTTTACCCTTGGTTGCTTAGCGGT
>RDXD01000192.1 GCA_004292575.1 Bacteroidota bacterium | reverse complement strand
CCCACCGAAATTTCCGTTGTCCGCCCAATCCTGTATCTGGATCCTTCTCCCAGATCCATGTCGCCCCTCACCCCGCAACAGGTCCTCGCCCTCGCGCCCGACGATGCGTCGGCCAAGGCGGCGCAGGGTCTGGTGAAGCCGGCGAAGTGGGTCACGCTGGGGGCCTTTGAAGGCGGACTCTGGGGCGAATGCCAGGGCAGTGGAAAAACGCCCTATCTCACCTACGTCGATCTTGGCAATACGGCATTTAAATGCTCCTGCCCCAGCCGAAAGTTTCCCTGTAAGCATGGCCTTGGGCTTTACTTGCTTTATGCACAGCATCCCAAGGGCTTTGATACGCCAGCCCAATTGCCACCCGACCTACAGCAATGGCTACAAAAAAGGCAGGCTAAAACCGAAACAAAAAACGAAAAAGAACATAAGCCCGTGGATGAAGCTGCCCGGCAAAAACGCCAGGAAGCCCGCCACCAAAAAGTAGAACAAGGCATTGCCGCATTGCAGGTATGGCTAAAAGACCTGGTGCGTGGCGGCATAGCACAAGTGCCACAGCAAATGCCCGGGCTTGCCCTTGGTATGGCAGCCCGCATGGTAGATGCACAGGCCCCAGGATTGGCTTGGCAATTGCGCCGCCTTTCCGACCTCAATTATTTTGAAGACGGCTGGCAACTTAATTTTTTAAGAAGTATTTCGGGGCTGTACATGGCCACCCTGCTGCATGGCCAAAAAAGCGCCGCAGCGGCAAAGCAGGCGGCAGATAGCAACCTTTACGTTGGCTATCCGGTAGCTAAAGAAGAAGTGCTGCAACAACCCGCCATGGCCGACAACTGGCTGGTGCTGGCAAAAAACACGAGTATTGAAGACAACCTAACCGCGGAAACCACCTGGTTGTATGGCCTACAACACAAAAAATTTGCCCAACACCTCCAGTTTTTAGTACGCAATCAGGTACCCGAGGTATTGCTAACCACCGGTACCATTTTGCAGGCCGAGTTGGTTTTTTATCCAGGTACCTATCCTTTACGGGCGCTGTTTAAATCGGGTACCCAGCAAGTAAATCTCCAACCCCAGTTTACCGAACACATGGGTATGGATAGAGTAAAACAAACGGCTTCGGGCTTACTGGCCCACAATCCATTTTTGGAGAATATCCCCTTTTTGCTACCCGGTGTAACGCTACAGCAGGGGGCAGCGCACTGGCTGCTTGCCGATGCCCAAAAGGGGAGCCTGCCTTTGCTAAACCCCGAAAAAGACCGCTACCATTTGCTGGCGGCTACGGGTGGCCAAGCCTTTGATGCCTTTGTGCTTTACAGGCAGGGCGGCGTGCATGTACAAACCCTTTTTGCAAAACATAAAATGGTGGTGTTGTAAATATGAATTTGCTGGAACCCATATTAAAATCAGGTTTGCTGGGCACCGAAAAGTTTATGCCCAACGCCAGCCTTTTGCCCGGCGGCATAAGCGAAGCCATAGCGGCCAGTGCTACCGACCGCGAAGATGCTTTTTTAAAAACCGCAGCGGTGGCCATTTGGTACACCGAGGCCGGCAGCCTACCCCGCACAACGGGTGTAGATATAGCGCCCTGCCCACCCGAGCCCCTGCCAAATACCACAACCCTGCGCACCGAAATACTGCTGGAGCTACTGCAAAAAAACGACCTGCTGCTGTTTGCCCATTTTGCCAACATAGCCATTGCCGATGGACAAGTGATGCCGCCCGAGTGTGTACCACCATTGCTTGACCTGGCAAGGCAACACAAGAAATTGCGCCCTACCCTAGCGGCCCTTGCAGGCATAACCGGCCAATGGCTGTGCGGCCTTAACGCCTACTGGCAACCGCTGCAAAGCACCACCACCCATGATGTGTGGCAAACCGGTGCCGAACATGAACGAATGGAATACCTAAAGGAGGTAAGAGCCTTGGATGCGCCAAAAGCCATTGAGCTGTTGAACGCGGGCTTTGAGCAGGAAAATGCTGCCGCAAGGCTGGCTTTTGTGCAGGTGCTGCATAACCACAAATGCCCCGAGGACGAACCCTTTTTACAAAAACTACTGGCCGATAAAAGCAAACCAGTGAAGCAAGAAGCGCAGCTGCTACTAAAGAACCTACCCGGATCGGCGCTTTGTAATGCATACCTAAACTATGCAACGCTATTGGCCTCGGTAAAAGAGGAACGATACCTGCTGCTGGGGCGCAAAAAAGTACTGCACATTGCCGAAGGCATAGAGCCGCCAAAAACGCTTACCGAAACGGGGCTGAGTAAAATTAGTAGCCTAAAAGGGGTGGCCGACCACCTGGTGTGGTTTGCCGAAACGCTGGCACACACCCCACCCGAGGCACTGGCACAGGCCCTCCAAATTGATAGCAGTACCTTGATGGAGCTGTTGCTGGCCCATAAAGGCTTGGAAAACCTTCGCCTACAGCTGGTAATGTGCGCTGTTAACTTTAACCACACCGGCTGGATGCGGCAACTAGTAGCCACAGGCATGCACATAAATGCTGGTATGCTGCAGGTGGTGCCACCCGCCGAAAGGATAAGCCACCTGCAAGAATTGCTGAAACTGCAACCTGCTGAAGCCATAGCCACCATTGAGGCCATGAACTTTTTGCCCTGCAACACCAAGCAGGCAGATGCCTACTTTGAGTACTTAAAATCGCATCCCTACCACATTTCCAAACGCGATTATCAGTTGCTTGCCCTGCATATGCCCACCGAAGCTGCGGCAACCTTGCATACCTTTATTCAAAAACATGGGCAAGACTTTAATCCGCCCTATTTTACCGATCGGGTACACGATATGCTCCAAGTTTTACAGTATAAAAAACAATTTACCGCTTAAAAAAATTACCATGAGCGAACAAGTAATAAGGCAAAGCGCCGAACAGGCATTTGCCCACGAACTGGATGAGTTACAAAAACAGGATACCAGCGAACGTCCTGAAAACTGGAACCTTTCGCCCCAGGCGGTACTGCGCTACCTAATGGGTGGCCGCCTGCGCAATGGCTTTGTGGTTCAGCCAAAATATATTGGCAACCAACGGCTTATGGAAATAGCCATAGCCACCCTTACCACCGATAGAGCACTGCTGTTGTATGGCCTGCCGGGTACCGCCAAATCGTGGGTATCGGAGCACTTGGCAGCGGCCATTACGGGCAATAGCAACCTAGTGGTGCAGGGCACCGCAGGCACCGGCGAGGAACAGATACGCTATGGTTGGAACTATGCCCTGCTGCTAAGCAAAGGCCCGGTGCCCGAAGCCGTGGTGGAAACCCCGGTGCTAAAAGCCATGAAAACCGGTAAAGTGGTACGCATTGAAGAGCTTACCCGCATTGGCGCCGATGTGCAGGATAGCCTTATTACCATTTTGTCGGAAAAAATGATGCCCCTGCCCGAGCTGAACACCTATGTGCAGGCCAATAGGGGGTTTAATGTAATAGCCACTGCCAACAACCGCGATAAGGGGGTAAATGAATTGTCGAGTGCTTTAAAGCGACGATTTAATACGGTTGTATTGCCGGTACCGGCTACGCAGGAAGAAGAAGTGGACATTGTGCAGCAGCGGGTAAGCAGCTATACCAAAAGCCTGAAACTGCCCGTAGCCGCCCCTGCTGCCGAAGAAATTATAAGACTGGTAACCATTTTTAGGGAGTTGAGAGCCGGTGTATCGGCCGATGGCAAAACCAAACTAAAAAGCCCTAGCGGAACCATGAGTACTGCCGAGGCTATATCGGTAATGAACAGCGGCCTGGCGTTGGCGTACCACTTTGGCGATGGCGTAATTAAAGCTGCCGACCTGGCTAGCGGCCTGCTGGGGGCGGTGGTAAAAGACCCCGTGCAAGACAAAGTGGTGATGCAGGAATACCTGGAAACCGTAATAAAACAAAGAGATGGCTGGAAAGATATTTACCGGGCCTGCCGCGATATTCTTTAATCCACTTTTTGCTACTGCATGCCTGTACACTTATTTGGAATACGACACCATGGGCCCGGCTCGGCAAGGTGCCTGCTAAAAGCCCTGGATGCTTTGCAGCCCGATTTGATATTGATAGAAGGCCCACCCGAAGCACAGGATATATTGGATTGGGCAGGCCATGCCGATATGAAACCACCAGTAGCCTTGCTGGCCTACGAAAGCGGCCAACCACAGCAGGCATCATTTTACCCTTTTACACCGTATAGCCCCGAGTGGAACGCCCTACAGTATGCCTTGGGCAAAAAAATACCGGTACGCTTTGCCGACATGCCGCTTTGCCACCAATTTGCGCTTAAAGAAACGGCCAATGGCGATGCAAAAAACGAAGAAGCTGCGCATGTGCAGGATGCCACCCACGAAATAGAAGCCCCGGAAACCACTGCCGAAGTGCTGGTAACAAACCCAATTGAACACCTGGCTACTTTAGCTGGCTTTACCGATGCTGAGGCTTGGTGGGAACAGGAAATTGAGCTGAAGGATAACGCCGTTGAAGTGTTCGAGGCCATTACCCTTGCCATGACGCATTTGCGGCAGCACTACCCGGGCAACCACGCCGACGAACCGGTGCGTGAGGCATTTATGCGCAGGGCCATAAGGCAAGCGCAGCGCGAAATGTACGATACCATTGCCGTGGTTTGCGGAGCCTGGCACACACCGGCACTGGCCAATATGCCGCCTCAAAAAGAAGATGATAAACTGCTAAAAAACCTGCCCAAAACCAAGGTGGAAACCACCTGGATACCTTGGACCAACGATCGTATGGCACTATCGAGTGGCTATGGTGCAGGGGTAACCTCGCCGGGATGGTATGTCCACCTTTGGCAGCACCCTACCGATGATGGCAGCCGCTGGCTGGTGCACACCGCCACCATTTTTAGGCAACACAACATTGATATTTCGAGCGCCCATGTAATAGAAGCTGTAAGGCTGGCCAGTACGCTGGCGGCACTGCGAAACCTACACAGGCCGGGCCTAAATGAACTGTTGGAGAGTACCATGGCCGTAATGTGTATGGGCAACGATATGCCTATGCGCTTGATAGACCACGAATTGGTGGTGGGCCATAGCATGGGTGCCGTACCCGATGGCACCCCACAGGTGCCGCTACAGCAAGATTTTGAAAAAACTCTGAAAAGCCTGCGCTTAAAAACTGCTGACCTGGGCAAGGTGCTAGTGCTCGACCTACGGCAGGAAAATGATTTGCAAAAAAGTGTGTTGCTGCATCGCCTGCTGCTGCTGGATGTGCCTTGGGGGGAGCTGCGCCAAACAAGCGGCAAGGGTACTTTTAAGGAAGAATGGGTACTGTATTGGCAGCCTGAATATGCTTTGAAGATAATAGACAAGGCCAACTGGGGCAATACGCTCGAGTTGGCTGCCAACAACTGGGTAGGGCATTTGGCCGCCCAAACCCAAAGGCTGCCCGATGTAACCTTACTGATTGAAAAGGCCCTACCCGCCGACCTACCACAAGGTACCCAAAAGCTGCTGCTGCACCTCGAAAACCTGGCCGCTTCCACATCTGATACCCAACTATTGCTGGATGCCTTTGTGCCAATGGCCAGGGTGTTCCGCTATGGCAATGTGCGGCAAACCGAT
>RDXD01000073.1 GCA_004292575.1 Bacteroidota bacterium | reverse complement strand
CTTCGAAAGTTATTGCGGGGTTTATCAAAACCGCTCGCGTAGCCATTCTGTAAGAATCCCCTGTTTAGCAAAAGCGTGGTGCTAAAGCGGTAACAGACGCTTACAGCGTGGCTCATTCTTTAGTGGACTTCCGCAATAACTTTTTAAGAACCGAAAATATTAAAAACGTTTGAGAGCCATTTCAGCCACTGACTGCCCAATAGAGAGCGAAGAAGTGGCGGCAGGTGAGGGCGCGTTCAAGACGTGGATAGCCAATCCATCTTCTATTATTTTGAAATCGTCAAGCAGTCCACCTGTTTTGTCGCACGCTTGCGCACGTACTCCTGCGCCTGCGGGTACAAGGTCGTCCTCTTGTACTTCGGGTATTAGTCGTTGAAGGGCTTTGGTAAAGGCGGCTTTGGAGAATGAGCGATACATTTCGCCCAATCCTGTGCGCCAGTATTTGGCGGCTACTTTGCGAAAACCGCGCCAAGCTACCGAACCCCACAGCTCTTGTAAGTTGATAGAAGTGCGGGTATAGCCTTCTTTTCTGAAAGCAAAAACCGCATTCGGACCTGCCTCGATGCCCCCTCCTATCATGCGCGTAAAGTGTACGCCCAAAAATGGGAAACTTGGGTCTGGTACAGGGTAGATAAGATGCTTGACCAAATATTGCTTTTCAGGCTTCAGTTCAAAGTATTCGCCCCTGAAAGGTATGATGCGCGTATCGAGGTTTTTGACTGTGAAGGACGCAATTTTGTCAGAATACAAACCTGCACAATTTATCACTAATTGGGCTTGATAAGAGGTTTTGGTAGTAAATACTTCAGGTTTTGCTTTATTTGAAGCAATGTCGAGTACCTTTTCGTTGGTGTGGATTTCGCCCCCAAGTTGTGAAAAAAGCTCAGCATACTTTAGACTTACCTGCATATAATCTACTATGCCCGTTTGTGGTACAAAAATACCCTGAATCCCTGTAACGTGCGGTTCATGTTCCTTGATTTGTTCGGCATTGAGTTTTTTCAATCCTTCCAAACCATTTTCTTGTCCCCTTTGGAATACGTTTTCGAGGGCAGGCAATTCTTTCTCGTCTGTGGCTATGATGACTTTACCACAAATCTCGTGGGTTATTTGGTGCGTTTGACAAAAGTCTAGCAGCTGTCTATAGCCCCGCAAACAATTTTGCGCCTTGAGGCTATTTGGCTTATAATAAATGCCTGAATGAATCACACCAGAGTTATGTCCTGTTTGGTGTTGTGCAAGCTGTTTTTCTTTTTCGAGCAGTAACACTTTCAGGGCAGGCTTTTGTTGCTTAAG
>RDXD01000191.1 GCA_004292575.1 Bacteroidota bacterium | reverse complement strand
TGATTGAATGGAACATTTTGAAATCACCGGTAGAAAAGAAAATCATTTTGGCTCAATGAAGTAAGCACTGAAACGATAACAATGTGCTAACCTATACTTCCCAAGTACATAAAGCCATTTCAGTCATTTCTATAAATCCTTTATAAATCAAAAAAGACATTACTCCCCCTGGTGATGCCATGCCGCTTTTAGAAAAACTGAATGGCTACCAATACCACTGGAAAGATGAAACCTGGGATACCGCCCTGCAAACCGGACTGCTGGCACAGGAGGTGGAAAAAGTATTGCCTGAACTGGTAAAAACAGACGACAAGGGCATGAAGAGTGTAAACTATATGGGCCTTGTCCCCTATATGCTGGAAGCCATTAAAATGCAGCAAGCCACCAATGCTACCCAACAAATGCAAATAGAAGAGCTCAAAAAAATGGTTGAAAATTTCTTGAAAAAATAACCCAAACGATATCAGCTAAAAAAGAAACAACAAAAGAAAATTATAATGAAAAAAATTTTGATTTTATCCCTGCTACTATTCGTGTTTACAAAGTATTCTTTTGCACAAAGCGTGGGTATTGGTACTACCACACCAAACCCAAGTGCTTTGCTGGAAGTGAATAGCACCACCAAAGGCTTTCTTCCACCCCGGGTTACCAATGTACAACGCAACGCCATCGCCAATCCCGCAAATGGGTTGTTAGTTACCTGCACCGATTGTAGTGTTCCCGGACTACAGCAATATATAAACGGTTCGTGGCAGCCGCTTGGAGAATCTGGCGGCACGAATATTGGGAATTATGGAACAGTAACCAATCCTGTTACCGGTAAGGTTTGGTTGGATCGTAATTTGGGTGCTACTCAAGTGGCTACCAGTTCTACGGATGCAGCAAGCTATGGAGACCTCTAGCAGTGGGGGCGCAATGCTGATGGGCATCAAAGACGAACATCAGTTACTACAGGCACTCTGGCAAGTAATTATTTTACTACAAACGGTTTATTTATTACAAACGCGATAAATCCACGCAATTGGTTGAGTAATGCGGAAACTCATATGTGGTCTGGTTCTGCTGCTGAAAACAATCCGTGCCCTTCAGGGTTTCGCATACCTACAGCTGCTGAGTGGAATCAAGAGCGACTTTCCTGGGGCACGAACAACGCAGCAGGTGCCTTTGCTTCTCCGCTTAAATTGCCCATGTCGGGCTACCGCTACTATGAAAATGCTTCGCTTAATAATGTAGGTGATGCTGGCTTTTATTGGAGCAGTACAGGTAGCACTAGCAATTCGCGCATTCTCTATTTCTTTTTTAACACTGCCGATATGGAAAGCTACCCCCGGGCCTACGGATTCTCTATCCGTTGCATTAAGGATTGATTTTAATACTTACCATGTAGTAGAATAATTCATGTTGTTTCGGGCGACATCTCTGTCCGCATCCCGAAGGTTAAGTCAAACGATTCAAATGTAACTGCAGGCAGCAGGTTTCGACTTAGCACCCCGAAAAAGCACATGCAGCTATCTGCAGTTGTAAGGCTATTTATCTGTTGCAGCGCAGTGCTTTTCTTTTATGCTTGCAGTAAAAATGCGCTACCATACAGTCCAATCTTGATTTTCGGCATTTGGCTTTCAAAATTTTCGCTATTAATCATCAAGGTGCAAATTTTGATCTATCAATTGCAAATAGATGAATCCAAAAAATGCCTGAAATTTTCTTGAAAATATAGCTCAGCCGATATCAATAAAATATAATTTCTATGAAAAACATATTGATTTTATCCATACTACTATTAGTGCTAACTAAGTTTTCCATTTCACAAAATGTGGGTATTGGAACCACCCTTGCCTACTACCCACTTACCATTTATAGCCCAACGGGAAGTACATCAGTTGCACAACATGGGCCTACCAATTTTTCATTCGAATTTGGTGTTTCCACCACCGGCGGCGGTTTTATACGAAGCATAAATGGAGGAGGCGGTACATTGTCTTTTTCGCCTAACCAGTCAGTAACCCCGGCCTTGCGCATAACATACCTGGGTCATGCAGGCATTGGCAATACTAATGCCCAATACCCGCTTGATATTTCGGGCCGTATGCGCCTTCAGCATGATGATGTATTGAACCAAACCGCAGGCATGTGGCTTGATGGCCCTGTAACAGTTACAAGAGCTTTTATTGGAATGGTCAACAACGATTATTTTGGACTATGGGGTAGCGGAGGCGCAGGATGGAATTTTGTGCAGCACGTGGCCACCGGAAATACGGGTATAGGCACAGGTACACCCACCCAACGGCTAGATGTAAATGGCGGGGTACGTTTCAGGGGCATGGGTATAAAAAAGGGCAGTGTACTTACCAGCAACGACGCCGATGGAAATGCCGAGTGGCAGGAACCTGTAGCGTTTAAAGCAGTGGGAACCGTAGATGGCAACATAATAAATATGCCTGCCAATACCTGTGGAATGAAAATGACTTTCGGGCTGAATACTGAATACAATACCGGCCTGCATTACAACGCAGGCTTGTCGAGATTTGTAGCACCTGTGGACGGTTTGTACCAGTTTAATGCCCAGGTTTATTTTCTCCAAAAGAATAATTCGGGGAGTATTACGCTCATGGTAAGATCAGAAACAGGGCAATACAAAGCAAACTACTATAAACGGTTTTATCATGGAAACCCTAGTTCGCTCGATTTTGAATCTGATGATATGGTTACCGGTGCGGGTGCGAATCATATTTCTACCACCATAAGCTTAAAGCAAGGCGACAGTGTTGAAGTAAATTTATGCCGGCAAACTGGGGCCGATCAAATTTCCGCCGATGCACAACGCACCTGGTTTAGCGGTTACCTTATTCACCGGTTTTAGCAAAATGATTATTTCACTCATTCATTTCTTATAAATATGAAATCCCCATGAGCCGCGGCACACCCAGCGCCGATGATTATTTGGACATTCCATCACGCCAGGGCGTGACAGGTAGTGGCAATTAAAAAACAATAAAAAAAACACATAAAATCCCCATGAACTGACGCTCACCCGAGCACACATGAATATTGGGGATTCCATCACGCCAGGGCGTGACAGGTAGTGACAATTAAAAAACAATAAAAATAAACACATGAAAACAATGCCTGCCTGGTTTATTTGGCTGACATTCGGCTGTTCCGGTACCGCCTTTTCACAATATGTAGGTATCGGCACCACCACGCCCACTCACAACCTTACTGTAGTTCAACCTGCCGGCGGCACGGGCATCCTTCAGCGAAACGGAACCATGCAAATATCGATAGAGTTGGAAAATCCAAGTATGGGCAGTTGGGTGAGGAGTACCTTTCCTATACATTTTGCCACAAACGCCAACAGTGTACCTGCCATTACTTTAGCCAACAGAAAAATGGGCATAGGGCTTGGGGGTGTAAGCCCTGATTACTCATTGGACGTTAGGGGTCGTGTGCGCTTGCGGCATGGGCTTGGTAACAATACTTCAGGCATTTTGGTGAGTAATGGAACCTCGACCGCTCCAAAATCATTTATCGGGATGATGGATGATAACCACGTGGGTTTATACAGAAGCGAGGATGCTTTGTGGAACATGGTGATGAATGTGCAAAATGGAAATGTGGGAATTGGCACAAATGCGCCAACAGCCAAACTTGATGTGAATGGAGATTTGCGCATCAGGGGTTTATCAGCATCGGCCAAAGGCAGTTTGTATAGCAGCCTCAATGCAAATGGCGAAGCAATGTGGCAAAAGCCTGTAAGTTTTTTCGCCGGGGGAACAATTGAGACCGACAAAGAAGACTTTACAACAAAAATCAATGCAGCCACCTGGACTAAACTCAGTTTCGACGAGGTGTACTTCAGTACAGAGCAATCGTACCAAAGTATCTCACAACAATGGGTAGTAGCTGAGAAGGGATTATACCAGGTACATGCGTTGGTGGATATGGATGGTTTATCGGATGTTGAAGGTATTCGATTAATGCGGAGCAGGGGTGGCATAACTACTGTGCTGCTTCAACAAATCAACAGCGATTCTAAGGTGCCTTATTCGGGAGACAACCTGAATTGTTGGTTTTCCCTTTACCTTGATCTGAACACTGAAATGATGTTAGAGGCCAACGATAAATTGTGGGTAGAGGTCTATTGTAATTTCAGCAATAAGATATTAGCCCAACGCTACCAAAATGCATATTTTAAAGCCTATCTCATCTATCGCTTGTAACTACTACCTATTTATCATAAGCGTAAATCAGCTAACATGAAAACACTCTTTCTAACCTTCATTTTTTGTGCTGCCAATGCCTGGTGTATCGGGCAAAACATTGGCATTAATTTAAACGGCGCAACGCCGACTCATCAGTTAACCGTTGGTGCCGATGCGCTGGGATACGGCATTGTACAAAGTGCCGGTCGGTCAACCCTGGCCCTGAAAACCGACCTGGCTCTTGGCCATGTGTTTACCACGCTTTCCGATGATGATCTCAATCTCAGTGCTCATGGAGCAGGACTGGTAAATCACCTGGTAATAAAAACCAGTGGTAATGTGGGACTGCACCTGGGTGACCAGCAACCTTTATACAAATTTGATATGAAAGGCAGATGGCGTTTGCGCTATGATGAATCCGAAAGCGAAACAGCAGGCATTTGGTTGGAAGGCCCGGGGCAAACCAATCGGGCTTTTGTGGGTTCGGTAAATCAAGACCATACCGGGTTTTTGGGCAATGCAGGGGCCAACTGGATGCTGGCTATTAGTGATGACAACAGTCATACGGGCATAGGCACATCGGCACCTACGGCAAGCCTGGATGTAAATGGCAACATACGCATTCGCAGTAATACGCCAACAACGGGAAGTATTTTGGTAAGTTCCGATGTGAATGGCAATGTAACATGGCAAGACCCGGTGGCTTTCAGGGCAAGCGGAACTGTTGACGGCTCCGCTACTTCCGTACCACCTAATGCCTGGACAAAAATTGAATTCAGTAATACGACGGAATATAACCTTGGGTTTCATTACCAGCCTGCTGCCTCCCGTTTTGTAGCGCCGGTTACAGGCGTGTATCATTTTACAGGGCAGGCCAGTTTCGTAAATCGTCGTACATGGGCAGGTATTGGCTTGGGGGGTAGCCGCAATGGAGCGGCTTTGGCGCTGCCATATCAATTTTTTCAGAATGGAACTGTTACCCGTTCAAGCAGCGGCGTTGTGTACCCTGCATACAATGCCAACGTGATGAACATGAGCGTGGATGTTAAACTACAGGCCGGCGATATTATTTGGATGGTAGTTTATAGAACCGATAGCAATGATCAGGTGAGTGCCGATGCCACCAAAACCTGGTTTACCGGAAGGTTGATTACCGTATTGTAAGGCCAGGAACAAGTGAGTGCAGGTTTAACTGGCAACGGTTCAGCTACTATTTTTAAGAGAAACACGACACTCCGGCATCTTCCGACAATTTTGGCTTTAGTGTTTCTATCGCTGGTGATTATGTAATGGTTGGTACGCCTCGTGATGACGAAGGTGCTGGTATAACAAACAATGGGTCGGTTACCATATATAAACGCAGTGGCAGCATTTGGAATATTGTACAGAAATTTATCAAACCAAATTCAAATTCAGAAGAAAACTTTGGAACATCAGTGGGCATAGATGGTACTGCGGGCAGGTTTTTAGTAAGTGCCCCACAAGTTCAGAGTGGTTCAGGCCTGGTTTTTTTTGGTAAGGTAAAATAAGGAATGATTGAATGGAACATTTTGAAATCACCGGTAGAAAAGAAAATCATTTTGGCTCAATGAAGTAAGCACTGAAACGATAACAATGTGCTAACCTATACTT
>RDXD01000190.1 GCA_004292575.1 Bacteroidota bacterium | reverse complement strand
TGGAGGGTGCCTACTACTTCATAGGCCTAAAACTGTACGATGCCATTAGCGGCCGCACCAATATTGGCGGCAGCGAACTGCTGCGCCAGCGCAAAGCACTGGAGCGCATACCAACCCTAAAAAAGGACAACGTTTACACCGCCGTGCTGTACTACGATGGGCAGCTCGACGACCAGCGCTTTAACCTGGCACTGGTGGAAACAGCGGCGCAACAGGGGGCACTTTGCATAAACCACCTGGCGGCAGATGGCTTTGCCACCAGCCAAAACGGCCAGCTTACACAAATAACGCTGCGGTGCACACTCAGTGGCAGCGTGTTTAGCACCAGCGCCAAAGTGTTTGTAAACGCCACCGGGCCCTTTGCCGATGCCATACGGCTAAAAGCCAACCCCAAAGTACAGCCCCGCATAAGGGCCAGCCGCGGCGTACACATTGTGCTGCCCAAGCAAATGATGCCCAGCTCGCAGGCCTTGCTGATTCCCAAAACCCACGATGGGCGCCTCATTTTTGCCATTCCTTACCAAAAACACCTGCTGGTGGGCACCACCGACGATGAAAGTGCGCTTTTAGAAAACGACTTTGGGCCCACAGCCGCCGAAGTGGACTACCTGCTGGAATACGTAAACACCTACTTGGATGTAAACGCCAAAGCCAGCGATGTGCTGAGTGGTTTTGGCGGATTGCGACCGCTGATAGTGGCGGCCACTGGCAATACCAAAGACCTGGTTCGCGACCACGAAGTGGAGGTGGACCCAACCAGCAAACTGGTAAGTATTTTGGGCGGCAAGTGGACCACCTACCGGCTAATGGCTGCCGATACGGTGGACGCAGTGGGGCACCTGCTGGGCAAAAAAGCGCCTTGCCGCACCGCCAACATGACGCTGGTAGGCGCGCAAAACTATAGCCATACCACTGCCATTACCCTGCAGCAGCAAACTGGCTGGGACCATGAAGTGGTAAAACACCTGGACAGCAAGTATGGTGATATGGCCTTGATAATTGGCCATAGCCTGCACCAGCATCCCACTTGGCGGCAGCGCTTGCTGCCCGGCATGCCCTATACCTATGCCGAGCTGTACTATGTGCTACAGCACGAAATGGCCTGCACGGTAAAAGATGTGGTGGGGCGGCGCTGGGGCACGCAACTGGCCAATTGGCAACAAACCCTCGATTTAATACCCGTGGTGGGCACGCTTATGGCCGAGCATTTTAACTGGGGAGCGGCAGAGTGTGCCCGGCATATAGATGGCTACCGGAAAGAGGTGGAAACGTTGATGCAGTTGGCTTAGCACCAATGGCCTGCCAATATCACTCTATAAAAACTTAACCAAAAAAGAAGCACCGCCCCGCAAATATCCCGAGGCACAAACGCCTTACCGAAGTTGCAGCCCAACGGTGCTAAACGCACAAGCCGTAGCCTTGCGGTGTTGATATTAAGCGTCGCAGCTGTAGGCCATGGCATCCATGTTTATTTGGCGCCGCTCAAACTCAAACCCAGCATAAGTCTCCACAATTTCTTCCAACACCTCGGCAATGGCTTCCTCCGAGGTATGGGTTACCAGCTTTAGCCGGTAATCGCGAATGCCGGGCAAACCCTTTAGGTAATTGGTGTAGTGGCGGCGCATTTCGTTTATGCCGGGCACCAATCCCTTCCAGGCTATGCTGTGGTGCAAGTGTTTTTTTATAACCGCCACGCGTTGGTCAATATTGGGCGGTGGCAGGTGCTGGCCCGTAGCAAAAAAGTGCTTTATTTCATTAAAAATCCACGGATAGCCAATGGCCGCCCGTCCAATCATAATGCCATCTACGCCATAGCGGTTTTTGTATTCCAGCGCCTTTTCGGGGCTGTCAATATCGCCATTGCCAAAAATGGGAATCTGTATGCGGGGGTTGTTTTTTACAGCGGCAATCAGGCTCCAGTCGGCCTGGCCCTTGTAAAGCTGCGCCCGGGTGCGGCCGTGTATGGCCAGGGCTTTTATGCCCACATCTTGCAGGCGCTCGGCCACGTCCATAATGTTTTTGCTGTTATCGTCCCAGCCCAAGCGTGTCTTAACCGTTACCGGCAATGTGGTACTACGCACACAGGCTGCCGTTAGGCGCTCCATCAGTTTCACATCTTTCAGCACACCGGCGCCGGCGCCTTTGTTTACCACTTTTTTTACGGGGCAGCCAAAGTTTATGTCCAGCAAATCGGGCTGCACGGCATCCACAATTTTAGCACTCATGGCCATGGCGTCTTCATCGCCCCCAAATATTTGTATGCCAATGGGTTTCTCGTAGTCAAACACATCCAGCTTTTGCCGGCTTTTTATGGCATCGCGAATTAGGCCTTCGCTGCTAATAAATTCGGTGTACATCAAATCCGCACCATGGTCTTTGCACACAGCACGAAAGGGCGGATCACTTACGTCTTCCATGGGTGCCAGCAGCAGCGGGAAACCCTCCAGTTTTATGGGGCCAATATTAATCACAGGTGGCAAAGATACGCGGCCCAATACCAATTGCGCAGCTATTGCACACCTTTGCCACAAGCCTGAGCCGTTGTGTACGTACCGCAAGGCCAAGGGGTGTGTTTTAAATGGCCCTACAGGATTTCGGGCAATGGTGCGCAAAACCAGTATCAAGCCCAGCGTTGTTACGAACTAATAAGTGCCGTACCGCCAGTTGGTAGGCAATGCCGGCGCTAAGGAAAGGGATTGCTCCATTTTTTATTGGTATAAACATCTGTACCCGAAAGCGTTCTTAAAAAAGCCATCACGGCGCTTACCTCCTGTTCGGTTAGCTGTAGTTGCTGGCCCAGGGTGCCGTTGGGTTTTAGTCGGTTGTCTAAGTTTGGATTGCTTTGGGCAGCAGCGGTAAGGTTGTTGTAGTGCCCAATGGCGGCGCTAAGATTTTTAAGGCTTCCGGTATGCATCATGGGGCCATTTTCAACGCCCACAGCATTTACCAAGTTTCTAAGCGAGGGCGATCTGGTATTGGTAAAGTCGCGGCTGCCAGCAATGCTTTCTCCCATGCCATTACTTCTGCTATTGGGGTCAATGTCAAATTCGGGTGCGGCATGGCAACCATTACACCCCAAACCACCCCCAAGCCTTACACCGCTGGCATTAAAATTTGGGCGGGCTAAAAAAAGATTTTTTCCTGTATTTTCTTGTGCCGTAAAATTTGGAAAATTAGCCCCATCGTTGGGTACTAAAGCTCTTCCCGCATCATATTTTGAATCGAAAGATTGAATACTGCGCACAAACTGGGCCAGTGCCAACTGCATTTTTCCCTCTGTTACTTCTTCCGTTCCATATACAAACCTAAAAAGCTCTTTGTAGTAGTTAATATTGCTTAGCTTGGTAATTAAACTGCTGATGCCGGGCGTCCCATTTTCGCCACTAAAGCCCATTTCCAGATGGTCTTTTATGGGTTGTGTAGTTTGCGCCTCAAGGGTAATGGCCCGCTCATCCCAAAAAAACTTTGCCTCGGCACCAAACCGCGCATTTACCAGCCGCATGCTATGCCTGCCGGTTAATCCGTTTACGCCCCTGCTAAACACTGCCGTATCGCTAAAAGCAAACTGCTGACTGTGGCAACTGGCGCACGAAATACTGTTGTTTACGGAAAGGTTTTTGTCGTAAAAGAGCACCCTACCAAGCGTTGCCCCTTTATCGGTTATTTGGTTGGCTCCCGTATTGTCTTTGGTAATGTAGTTTGGCTTGGTTTGCCCAGCATAGTTTTCCAGGCTGTTCAAATTAATGGCCCCTTTAAAAGCGGCTTCCACGGCCACGTAGGTCGTGCTTGCAATGGCATCCTCTTTTTTGCACGATGGCACAGCAAGCAGCATAATACCCATGGCTGTTAAGACTAACGCAGCGGTAGTTGTTTTTTGCATAGCTGCCATAGACTAACTTGCCTTACAAAAGTTTAATGGGCTTGCATAAGTTTTATAATCCGGTTTTGGATTGCTACGCTCAGCCGTAATTTACACGCCAGCAGCCCTAACCCTGCGCGGTCTGGAGAGCTTACGGTGCATCTGCTACAAAGTGTCGTTAGCAGGCAAGTTGGGCTGCATGGCATCGGCAGCTGTGGTGCTAGAGGCCATGCGGAATAATTGGCCCTTTCATATCTGCACCCCAATGAAGTTTTCTTGTTTGTGTACAAGCTGCTTTTTTGCGGCTTTTGAGGGTAAGTTAAATTGGACCTTTAATACCAATCAACATGTTGTATTCATATCTTAGCCATGCTTTTTCAGCTGGCATTAAAGGGGTGGTGGTTAGCTAACGTTTTCATTGCCACCGGCGGCGGCGGCAAATAGGCCGATAGTGCTGGGATAGCATTAATTATAATAGAAAAGCATGACGTTGCACTACCCAGTTAGTTCCACTAAGAAGACCCTTACTCACGAGTCAAACAGTTGGCATAGCTGCACCATGTTAATGTTCCGTTAATTGTGGGAGGGGGGGGGGTAAACGTTACCATAAATTTGTCTCGAAGGCACCAAAAAAACCAATAAAATTATGAAACTCAAACAAATCCTCACAGCCGTTATGTTTGCGGCTATCCTATTTCCCACAATGGCCAGTGCGGCATTTACGCGGGCAACAACGCTTGTAAAAGTAGAAACAAAAAAAAGTTACCGCTTAGACCTGGGCAACATTTCATCTATGTCTGATGCGCAGATTGAAAAGAGTGTACAAAATTTCTTAAACGCAATAGAAAATGACGAAGAGCTAACTTGCAGCGTAACAGTTACAGGAAGCCTTGACGCAGGTCCGTTTAGTTTCGAAATATCCGTAACTGTGTCGGGACCCTGCGGTGAAGTAAGAGCTGAAGGGAAAAAAATTGCAACACAAGTACTTAACGAGGTAAAAGACTACCTCAAAAAACAATTCTAGTCTAATTAACAACAATTTTTAATCAGGTGCCTTCATTTTTATGAATTTTTATGTGCTTAAACATATGTGAATAAAGTGAATAGACTCGTTGAAAGGATACTAAATATCAATAAAAGACTAATGGAAGACTTCCTTTATTGTTCTAATAATTTCTAGCTACACTGAATCTAATTCAATTAAACTATGAAGACTCTCGACTGGATAAACCTTCTAACTTGCTTCTGCCTTACGCTTCCGTTGATTCCAAAAGCACAAACTTCGATATCGCAGTTCCAAACACGATACTTGCAGGTAACTCAGTACTCAAACAAGTCGCCAAAAGTTGATACGGGTATTTTGGTAACCACTGCTGCCGAGAGCGTTTACAAGATAGTCAAAAAGCCTCCAGCTGGCGAGAAAGTAGAAGAGCTACCAAACGGCGACCTCAAATTCAAAATTGACCTATCAGATGAGATTAGTTTTAAAACCTATTTCAACGCTATCACGGGAAAAAGAGTTACACGAGATGCCATTTTCATAAGAGAATATTTAGTAGTTGAAGACAGAGATTCGATTCACTGGAAAATTGGAAATACCACCAAGTTAATTGGTGGTTTAAAAGCCCAATCTGCCTACGGGTCGTATAAAGGTAGAAATTATACAGCTTGGTTTGCTCCCGCGATACCTTTACCATTTGGACCGTGGAAACTTTGG
>RDXD01000072.1 GCA_004292575.1 Bacteroidota bacterium | reverse complement strand
ACGCTTATCATTGATACCCCCGAAGAAACTGCGGGCAAGGTGATAGAGTTAGTTACACAACGCAAAGGCGAACTTTTGATGATGCAACCTAAAAATGATTGGCAACACCTTGAATTTGAAATTCCTTCCAGAGGGCTTATCGGATTGCGCAGTAATATTCTTACCGTAACCGCAGGTGAAGCTGTAGTCAATCACCGCTTTTTGCGCTATGCTCCTTACAAAGGCGATATCGCTGGGCGTACAAGTGGTTCTTTGATTTCGATGGAAGCTGGTCCGAGCACTGCTTATGCCATAGATAAACTCCAAGATAGAGGCGTATTTTTCATAGACCCAGGCGATGAGGTATACACAGGACAGGTAATTGGTGAACACAGCCGCCAAAATGACTTAGTGGTGAACGTGCAAAAAGGAAAAAAACTAACGAATATGCGTGCCTCTGGCTCTGACGACAATGTAAAAATAGCTCCTAAAATTTCTTTTTCGCTGGAAGAGGCAATGGAGTATATCCAAAAAGATGAGTACTTAGAAGTTACCCCACAAAATGTACGTATGCGCAAAATATTCTTAGACGAAAACGAACGCAAGCGTATGGCTTCTACCTTAGGGTAATAAAGCAACATCAGAAATGATAGATTTTAGCGAAGGGGTTGCCACAAACGACTCCTTCGCTTTTTTGATGTGAATACCTCTGGGTTAGTAACTTATAGCACCATTGACAAGGCAGAAGCTATTGCCAAGATTTTACCCCGAATAAAGCCACTAAACTATAAAACAAGCAACCGAAACCCAACGTTATCAGCGCGATCACTATGCACAGTGTTGAAGCGAGTAACTACATAGCAATCAACAGCATAGTAGTGCCAAGAGCCGCCGCGCAAAACACGATTGCCAGTAGTGTTATTATTCACAGGGTTCGTTTTTGTAGCTTCGGCACTGCTATAAAATTTTGAGTCGTACCCATCTTGACACCATTCCCATACGTTCCCGCTCATATCGTACAAGCCCAATTCATTCGGGGCTTTGGTCTTTACGGGGTGTGTACTGCCTGCGCTGCCATATTTGCCTTGGCTGTAGTTTTCCCAATACCAAGCTACTTGATTGAGATCATTACTGCCCGCATAAGTATAGCCTTTGCTTTTCTGCCCTCCTTTGGCGGCATATTCCCATTCGGCTTCGGTAGGGAGGCGGTATTTTTTGCCTGTGAGCTGCTCAAGTTTGGGTAAAAACTCATTCACGATGTCGTTCCAACTGACATTTTCTACAGGACATTCATCGCAACCTTTGTTGTACAATTCAGGAGGG
>RDXD01000189.1 GCA_004292575.1 Bacteroidota bacterium | reverse complement strand
ATTCTCCCCTTTCTCCAAGTGTAAAGTTTCTGCGGTAAATTTATTAAACAATGTAACCAATCTCTGGCTAGAATAATCGTTGATACCTATACCGACATAAATATCGGACAGTTTTTCAGTCGATTCTACTATTACTTTGAAGACGCAGTCCATTAGTGTTTCAACACATTCGTTAGTTGTGCCTTCTTGCTGTATCCCGAATGACTTTAACCATGCTTTCTTATTTTCTTTATTTATTTCAACCGTTTTCGATTTTTTCTGCATCATTTCCTCATTAAACCCCTTCAAAACGTCATCAACATCTCCATCTAAATGAACCACGCCATTGCGGAGAGAGATTGCTTTTTTACATAATGACGCTATCGCCCCCATATTATGACTCACAAACAACACCGTACGCCCTTCGCTTTTGCTCACGTCTTTCATTTTGCCAATGGCCTTCTTCTGAAACTCCGCATCGCCCACCGCCAGTACCTCATCCACAATCAGTATTTCGGGGTCGAGGTGGGCGGCCACGGCAAAGGCGAGACGCACGTACATGCCGCTGCTGTAGCGCTTTACAGGTGTATCAACGTATTTTTCAACGCCTGAGAAGTCAACAATCTCGTCAAACTTACTTTTTATTTCCCGCTTGGTCATACCCAAAATGGCGCCATTCAAGAAAATATTTTCTTTTCCGCTTAGCTCGGGGTTAAAGCCGGTGCCCACTTCGAGCAGGCTTGCGACGCGGCCTTTTATTTTTATATTGCCCAAGGTAGGGGTGGTGGTGCGGCTTAGTATTTTAAGCAAGGTGCTTTTGCCGGCACCGTTGCGGCCAATTATACCCACCACATCGCCACGGTTTACCTCAAAGCTCACGTTGCGCAGGGCCCACACGTAGTCGCTGTCGGTTTTAAGCGTACGGTCGTTTACATCGCCCAGCTTTAGGTAGGGGTTTTCTTTGCCCCGTATGGTGTGCCACCAGCGGTTAAGGTCGTGCGCAATGGTACCGGTGCCTATTTTCCCAAGCCTGTATTGCTTCGATATATCGTTTACTTGTATTACGGTGTCTAATGCTGCCATGCAAAAATTATACGGTGTCCATAAAGGTTTTTTCAACCCTGTTAAAAATAACAATACCTACCAGCAGCACTACCAGCATAAACACTGCACTGTACGCCAAACCACTGTACCAAATGGGGCCACCCAGCATGGCATTTCTAAAGCTGTCCACCAGCGGGGTCAGTGGGTTCCATTTTACAACACTATAAGCCAGCGGGCTTTTGGTGGCAATTTTTTCCAATTTCGATAGTGGGTAGTTTACTGCCGAGGCAAACATAAGCAATTGCACGCCAAAGGTTACCAGTACACCCAAATCGCGGTATTTGGTAGTAAGGCTTGATATAATAATGCCAAAACCCAGCGCCAAGCCCGCCATAATAACCACCACCGGCAGCACCATATACCACTGACTGCCAAAAAAATTGGTTCCCTTTTGCGCCGATATTACCGATATGGTAACAATAAGTAGCGCCATTTGAATGCCCAATTGTATAAGCGTGCTTAGCAAAACTGAGAGTGGACTAATGATGCGGGGAAAATATACTTTGCCAAATATTTTTGCATTGTGGATGAATGTGTTGGAAGTGCTAAGCAGGCTGCCCGAAAAGTACATCCAAATCACTATGCCCGACATTTGGAATAGTATGGGATTTTTTCCATCGGTGCTTATTTCCGCTACCACATTAAACAACAGAAACGACATGATGGTGGTTAGCGCAGGTTGAATAACGTGCCAAAGGGGGCCAAGTACGGTTTGCTTGTATTTGGCCACAAAGTCGCGCTTCACAAATAGCAATATCAGGTCTCTATAGTGCCATATTTCAGCCAGGTTTAAGGCCAAAAGCCGGTGTTTGGGCGATATAATAATGTCCCACTGCTCGGCTGAGGGGGTATGTTTATTGTTAGTCATGTGTGGTTAATCAAAATTTCATGCTAGCATGCTGGTTTATTTTCTCCTGCACCAAATGGTACGGTGTTTGGCGCACAAAGAGCTGACCCCAAATTTCGGCTGCGGCCAGTTTTGCTACAAAAGCATTACCCGAGTTTTGCATCATAAATGCGAGGTTTTGTTGGCTCATGCCTGTAAAATCTTGCCAAAACCCATCTTTGAAAAACTCAAGTTCAAACTTGCAATTGCCTAGCCCATACACAGGAAAACCCTGTTTCTTTTTGTTTACCAACGCATCGGGTAGGTAGCGCTCGGCCACTTTGCGCACCACCCCCTTGTCTAAAACAAAGGGGTGCTTCATGTTGTAAAAGCTGTTGTTTTTCATTAGCTTAAACTTTACGGGCAGGTTTATGCCAAAGCGCACTAAATTATCGTCTAAAAATGGAAACCGTGATTCTATGGAGTGCATCATACCAATGCGATCATTTCGCCACAATAGGGAGTGGAGGTGGGTTTGCAGCATATCTAAAGTCATGGTCTGCTCCCGACGCTGATTGGCATCGGCCACAAAGCCAAAAGCCGCACGGTTTAGGGCTTCTGCTTCTTTTTTCTCAAAGCCATTCATTTGGTTAATGACATCGCTTACGGGGTTACCCTTATCAATGCTGATGTAGCGTGTAAGTCCTGGAATGCGCTTGTATAAATTTTTTATGCCAGTGTAAGGCCACATTAAATACTTGGCGTATCGATAAAAGGCGGTACCCGGGTAACCCAAAAACAGTTCATCGCTGCCTTCGCCGGTCAATACAGCCTTTTCTTGTGCGCCAAAGGCAAGCTTAGCCACATTGCCAAATGGTACCGAGTTGGGGTGTACCACCAACGGTGCCTCGTAGTGCCAAGTAGCTTTTGCCAATTGCGGCAAAAACATCTGGGGCTCAAAATCGTATTGCTTTAAGGGGGCATTTACGTGTTTGGCAAGCTGCTGGGCAAATTCAAACTCAGAGAATTTACCTTTTATGTTAGCTGTGTACAGCTGCACTTTTTTGTATTTGGAAGCTATGGCTGAAATAAGCGAGCTGTCGATGCCACCGCTCACAAATGCACCAATAGAGGCATCTGCCACCAGCATGCCTTGCACCGAAAGGTTCATAAGCGCATCGGCGCGGTTTACAATATCTGCTGTGCTTTGGCCATCCAGCTCTTTAAAATATGCTTCATCAACATATTGTCTGGGGTGAAAGAATGCACGCTCTTGAACATTGAGGTTTAGATCGATACTTAACCAATGCCCTGGCTTAAGCTGAAAAATGTGTTCGAAAGGGGTATAGTGTGGCGAGTTTTCGATGGACCGAAGTGGTAGCAACATGGTGCGTACCTGATGAAGCTGCTGGTATTCGACGGCGGCAAGCAGCGCCTTGAGCTCTGAGGCAAATGCAAAGCCGCGCGGCTCTTTGCAATAAAACAGGGGTTTTATACCCAGTTTGTCGCGGGCAACACAAAGTTCAAGGGTACTTTTGTTTAGCCAACCAAACGCAAACATACCCTCGAGCAATGGGAGCGTTTTTTCAATTCCCCAGTGTTGGAGTGCCACAAACAGCACTTCGGTATCAGAAGTGGTTACAAATTGTTGCCCTTCTTTTTCCAATAGCTGCTTAAGTTGTATAAAATTGTAGATTTCGCCGTTGTAAACTAAGGCGAACAAGTCGTTTTGAAAGGGTTGGTTGCTTCGAACGTCAAGGTCGATGAGGCTAAGACGGTTGTGGCCAAGGCCGACGTTCTGGTGACTATAAAACGACATGTTGTCTGGGCCACGGTGCTGCATGGTAGCCGACATTTTGCGCACGAGCGGCTCCGCTATTTCCTGATTTTTGGCGTAGTAACCTGCAATTCCACACATATATACATTCTATAAGTAGCTGAAAATCAGTATAACATACTGTTTTGCGCGGCAAATATAGGCCTAGGAAAGTTGTTTTTATCTTATCAAACCCGTTATAAGTATAAATATAAACGGCCAGGGCATTCCAAAAGGGCGTTGTTCTCAATCTTTTAATGTTAGACATTTATTTAAAAAAATGTCTTTTTTGGTCTTAAAAATATCAAACAGCTACTTTTGCCCTCAAATTTTAGCAAATGGCACAGCAGGAAATTGACGAGATACTAAAGATAAATGAGCGGCAGAAAGCGTTTTACAACAAGAATCAATATGAGGGACTGCCATCGCGACTATGGGGTAGGCTACGCGACAATATTTTTTCTGCGTTTAGAGACCAGCATAACATTAAAACTTTAGTTTACGACACGCATAAAGAATGGCTGGGCGATCTTTCGGGGAAAAAGGTGCTCGACTTGGGCTGTTTGGAGGGCAACAAGCTCAGTTTCTACATGGCCGAGCACGCCGCTGATTACTTAGGCATTGACCTGTCTGAAAATGCCATGGAGGTTTTGAGGGCTCGGTTAGACAAAAAAGGGCTTACCAAAGCGCGGGTAATGGCCGTAGATTTTCTTTCGAATGATTTTGCAGAAAAAGATTTTGATGTGATTTATGCGTACAGTGTTTTGCACCATTTTCCCAATATGGGTATGCTGGTAGGCAAGCTTAAGGAAAAACTTAAGCCAGGCGGCATTATTATTAGTTACGACCCCACCGAAACCAGCCTGCCTGTAAAGGTGGCGCGGATGGCTTACCGTCCCTTTCAAAACGATGCCGATTGGGAGTGGCCGTTTACCAAAAAAACTTTGTTGTTTTTGCACTCCGCTTTTAAGGTAGAAGCCATGCATGGCATTTTGGGCAAGGCTAAATACACCTTTTTGTACAACTTACTCCCTCTTTCTAAGACAACGAAACAAAAAACGATTAAAAAAGCGGTTGATAGAGACTGGAATGCTAATAAGGTTAACAGCCAATTGCTCAGCTGTATGCATGTAACCATGCTTATGCGGCATGTTTAAAGTGTCCGGCTAACCTAAAACTTAGCTTGGCCTAAAAAGCCATGCAATTGCTTGCACTTGTGATTTGTACGTTAACCAGCCAGTATTCATGGGATCTTCAAAACGATATTTTTTTTTGGCCGCCACGTTGGGCCAGGGTGGTGCCGAAAAGCAGTTTTATTATTTGGTGAAGGCCATGGTAAGGCAGGGCCATAATATAGTTGTGGGCTGTTTTGCTAGCGGTGAGTTTTGGCAACCGGCTTTGGAAGCACTTGGTGTGCGTGTAGTACACTTAGATGCCGTTGGCAAACTGGGCAGACTTAGGCAGCTGTATAAGCTGATTAAGCTAATAAAGCCAGAGCTGGTGTTTTCTATGCATTTTTATAGCAATTTTTATTTGGCTTTGCCGGCAAGGTTACTCGGCATCAAAGCTATTGGCTCCATTAGAGGCAACGGCTACCACGAGTACCACGAGCTTGGCTATATGTTGGCGGCGGTATGCTACTACACGCCCCATCGGGTGTTGGCCAATTCGGCCCATGGGTCGGCAAACATGAAAAAGATTTTCCCTATGGGAAAAGCGGCTCAAGTTTTCGAAAACTCTATTGACACCTCCGATTATGCGCCGGTTGGTTTAAAAACGGTGCCAGAAGTACCTGTTTTGTTGCTAATTGCGCGGCTAGTGCCTCTAAAGCGGGCCGAGTTGTTTTTGCAGCTTTTGGAAAAGTTAACGGAAATGGGTCATAGCATCACAGGAGTTGTAGTGGGGTATGGACCCGAAGAAGAT
>RDXD01000071.1 GCA_004292575.1 Bacteroidota bacterium | reverse complement strand
AAACCAACTACCTGGGCTTTATTGGCCTACAGGGGCTGGTGATGATGGGGCTTTACCTGCTGGGTGTGGTGATGGCGCTGGCCGTGAGCTATGTGGCCAAATGGTTTATAAAAAGCACCGAAAAGAGCTTTTTTATACTGGAGCTGCCGGTGTACCGCGCCCCCCGCTGGAAAAATGCTGCCCTTACGATGGTGGAAAAGGCCCGCATTTTTGTAACGGATGCGGGTAAAATTATTATGCTGATTAGCCTGGTGCTGTGGGTACTGAGCAGTTTTGGCCCGCCGGCGCGCATGGCGGCACTGGCGCAGCGCGAGGCCGCTGCATTGGCCAAGCCCATGGCGGATACGGCAGCAGTAGAGCGTGCTTTTGCGGCTGAACACCTGGAAAATAGCTATGCGGGTATCTTGGGCAAGAGTATTGAGCCGCTGATACGCCCGCTGGGCTACGATTGGAAAATTGGGATTGCTTTGATAACGAGTTTTGCTGCCCGCGAAGTGTTTGTGGGTACCATGGCTACCTTATACAGCGTGGGTAACGATGCCGATGACCCGGACAGGACGCTGCGGCAAAAAATGGGTCATGCCACGCATGCCGATGGCCAACCAGTGTACAGCCTTGCTGCTGGGCTTAGCTTAATGGTGTTTTACTTGCTGGCTATGCAATGCATGAGTACGCTGGCCATTGTGAAAAGGGAAACCCGGAGCTGGAAATGGCCCACGCTGCAACTGCTGTACATGACGGCTTTGGCTTATGGTATGAGCTGGTTGACGTATGTGCTTTTTAGCTAAGAGGGCTTGAATACTTTTTGTGGGGATGCGAGAGGCTTTTTTATGGCGTTGTGTTGCTTTTGGCTGGCACGCGGTTTTTTTTGTGTCGGTGAAGCTTGCGTGGCACTTCGGATTTTGCCTCATTTAATACACACTGCGGCGTAGAGGCCTGCGGGTATTTGTGGTCTAATTATGGCACGCTGCGGCACGAAGGACTGGGTAGTTTGTTTTTTATAGCTATTTCTTGTACGCTATGGCGTAAAGGACTGCAGCGTGTGGTTTTTTAGAGATGTTTTTGCACGCTAAGGCGCAGAGGCGCAAAGGACTGTGGTGGAGGGGACGGAGTTTTTTTTATAGCTATTTTTTGTACGCGATGGCGCAAAGGACTGCGGCGTGTGGTTTTTAGAGAGATGTTTTTTGCACGCTAAGGCGCGGAGGCGCAAAGGACTGCGGAGTAGGGGGAGTTTGTTTTTTGTAGCTATTTTTTTCACGCTAGGGCGCATAGGCGCGAAGGACTTTGGTGGAGGGGACAGAGTTTTTTTTATAGCT
>RDXD01000188.1 GCA_004292575.1 Bacteroidota bacterium | reverse complement strand
CTGCAACAACATGGGGTTCTTACCGTCCCACTCCAGAATGCCAGTAATACTGCCGCGCTTTAGCATAACACTAGTAGAGCTTTTGCGGTGCAGCAAGCTCATCACCACGGCCATATTACCGCTTACATCGGTTACCAAACCCACTATGCCACCCGGTGCCATTACGGCCATATCTGGCTGTATACCCTGGTTGCGCCCCCGCTCGATGGTTATCATGTTGGTTTGGCTGCTTACCGAATTGTTTACAACGTGCGCACCACGCCACAAGAACTTGCGAATGGTGGCTACCGAATCAAGCTTTACGGTGTCTTGAACTGGCTTTCCCAAAGTATCAATGCGGGTAAAGTTATTGGCAAGCGCATTGCGAAGGCGGTTGTTCTCTGCTGCCAACAGCCGGTTGTTTTCGCCTAAACTAAAGTAGCTGGTGGCCTTTGTGTACCGCTTGTTTACGCGGCCAGTAAGCTCGTAGCTTATCTGCATGTAGCGTGCCTGGTGGCTCTTGTTATAGCGCACCAGTAAGCTTATGCAAAGCCCTTGCAGCAGTATAAACAGCAGCAAAACGCTATAGCGACGTAAGAGTAAGAATACATTGACCATAAGCGAAATGGGCCTATATCAGTGGTGTGCAAGTGCGCCAAACAAAACGGCAACTGCTGCAACACTTTCGGCAAACCGGGGCCGAATGGTTTTGCGGCCGGCCCTCTTTTGGTTTTAATTGACCAAAACAATTTTGTTTAAAAACACCGTCAGTAGTTATTGGCTGGGTTTTGGTTAGCGCATTATAAACGGAAACTTATCATATTGCTTTAAGGCTAAACCCGTGCCGCGAACTACACTTTTTAGTGGGTCGTCGGCCACATGCACGGGTAGTTTTATTTTATTGCTCAGGCGTCTATCTAGGCCGCGCAGCAAGGCCCCACCGCCCGTAAGGTAAAGCCCGCGGCGGTAAATATCGGCAGCCAGCTCCGGCGGCGTGGTTTCCAGAGCCTTTAAAATGGCCTCCTCTATCTTAAACACACTTTTATCCAGTGCTTCAGCCACCTCGGTGTAGCTTACCATAATCTGCTTGGGTATGCCTGTCACCAAATCTCTACCGTTCACCGGCATGTCTTCCGGGGGGTTATCAAGATCTTTCATGGCGGCGCCAATCTGAATTTTTATTTGCTCGGCGGTGCGCTCGCCTATCAGCAAGCTATGGTAGCGGCGCAAGGCTTCCATAATGTCGTAGGTAAACTCATCGCCCGCAATGCGTATGCTTTGGTCGCAAACAATGCCTGCCAAGGCAATAACCGTAATGCCGGTAGTACCGCCGCCAATATCGATGATCATGTTGCCAATGGGCTCTTCAACATCGATGCCAATACCCAATGCAGCAGCCATGGGCTCGTGTATGAGGTAAACCTCCTTAGCACCGGCCTGCTCTGCGCTGTCTCTTACGGCGCGCTTTTCCACTTCGGTAATGCTCGATGGGATGCAAATCATCATGCGCCAACTGGGCGGAAACCATGGCTTTTTGGGATAGATTTTTTTAATCATCTCCCTAATCATCAGTTCCGCGGCGTTGAAATCGGCAATAACACCGTCTTTAAGTGGTCGTACTGTTCGGATGCTTTCGTGGGTTTTTTCGTGCATCATGAGCGCTTTTTTGCCCACTGCCAGCACTTCTTTAGGGTTGTTGCGGTTGAGCGCCACAATGCTGGGCTCATTTACCACTATTTCATCGTTATGAATGATCAATGTATTGGCTGTACCCAGGTCCATTGCTATTTCCTGAGTAAAAAAATTAAAAACTCCCATGTATTCCTTAGTCGCTTTGTTTTATAAATGTGGGCAAAATTGCAGGAATTAAACCACAATTTACAAACAGAGCCACGGAAAAAAGCGAAAACTAATTTTTTACCGTAATCCTTGCAAATTTTATGGAAATTGAGGCTTTGAAGGGGCTTCTGCTACAATTTTTGGCCGTTTTTTGGGGAAAAAATAGCCCCTAACCCAGCCACCGGCCACCAACGTTTTTTTGCACCCGGTTGCCCATAAGCGGTTATGGGCAACCAGGAAGTAGATTATTGCAATTGGCTGCGCAAATGCTGGAGTATTTCAGGATATATCCGCTCTAATATTTTTACTTGCAACCATTCGTTTGAGGGCTGCATAATGGTTTGCGGGTTGCGCAGCAATTCCCATTCGTTGGCGCCCAAGGCATTGGCATCGCCTGTAAACGTGGCCCATGTTTGGCTGGTGGTATGGGTTTCCCGCCAGGTACGGCTGTTTAAGGCCCGCCGGCTTGCTACATCGCTTATGCGCAGTTCCAGCTCGGCGCGGGTTTCCTGGGTTACTTCGGTAATGTTGAGGGTAGCCGTTATGGTTTTGTACAGCTTGCGGCCAATACTATCGCGGCCATTTTCCACTTGTTTGGATACGGTGCGATTTTGATTCGTTCTGTTTTCGGGGCTCAGTTGCCACCTGGTCCACACGGGTTCTACCACCACATCGGGGTTGGCGCCGTTGTGGCTCATGCCCATCATGGCACCATCCCATGCCCGCAGGCGCCCGGGGTTTGCAAAGCGCCCGCCCAAATCGCTGGCCAGTTGCGCATTTAAACTTTGACCAAAACCATTGCCAAAGCCATTTCCAAAATTACTGCCGCTAAAAAACCCCTCGTTCCGCATGGGCGCAATCACCACATCTACTACAGCTTCTTCGGCAGCCCTTGCCAGCAAACGTGGCGAATTTTTATAGCCTGGATACCAGCGGTTTACCTTTTGCAACGCATCTTGGGCCTGCCGTGCTTGTTGCCAGCCACCATTGTGCAGCAGCTGCTCGGCCTCGGTGTACCAGGCATCGGCCGCTAGCAGGCGGGTATCGGTTATCTGGCGGGTTACATCGCCGGGCTGTAGTAGCCTATCAAGTGCAGGGGTAGCCCGCGCCTCGTTATAAAACTGATTGAGCTTGGTGTACTGGTTAAGCAGCTGCTCTTTGGCCCTGGGCGCGGCTTGGCCCTGCAGGCTGCTGATGGCTTGTAAATACTCTGCTTCGCGCTGGCCATAGGCATACTTCAACTTGCTGGCCAGGTCAGCATTGGCTTGCGATTTGTTGAATTCTTTCAACAGACGCTCGTATTGGCTTTTACTTACACTATCCCCCACCGAAAACTGACGGGGCGTACTGCAAGACAGTATCAATAGCAAACAAAAAAGGGTAAAAATTGGTCGCATATCATTGTTTGGTTTGGTTTTTCGTAGGGTTGCCTCCTGGCCTTACCGCCGAACGCCCGGCATGCTCAAGCATTGTTGACTCGGCCGGTGCGGCGCAGCTTGTCAATGTACTACTTGCCGGGGTTTATTTCGTGAGTCTGCTTCTTTTGGTTTTGATGGGTTTGTTATGGTTAAGCCGCATGGCTAATTTTGGGCATGATGTGCGGCCTCTTCATCATCGATTTTTGCTAAGATGGTAAACACCGTAAAAATGTTTCCTTTTAAACTGTTAAGAGTGGGCTTTGAAATGCCGCCCGCTCTACATTTACCAACACGCTAACAAACACAGATTTGCCTTAATTTAGCCTACACCACTCTTTTACCCCAAGAAACCAGCAACATGAACAAGATTGATAAACTGGTGGCGCACTATGGGCTGCTGCCACACCCAGAGGGCGGTTTTTACAAAGAAACGTACCGCAGCCCAACCGGTATGTTGCCGGCAGGTTTCCCTAGCCATCGGCCTTACGCCACAGCCATCTACTTTTTACTTACCGCTCAGCATTTTTCGGCCTTTCACCGCATTGCCAGCGATGAGGTTTGGCACTTTTACGAGGGCGACGGGCTGCATGTGCACATGATAGCGCCCAACGGCGACTACAGCCTTTTGCAACTGGGACCTGATGCCGCGGCGGGGCAGGTGTATCAAGCCGTGGTGCCAGCGGGTTACTGGTTTGCCAGCGGCGTGGCCGTGGGCGGCCATTATGCGTTTGTAGGCTGCACCGTGGCGCCCGGCTTTTGTTTTGAGGATTTTGAGCTGGCCAACCGCCAACAACTTATTGAAAGCTACCCACAGCACGCCGCGCTTATTGGCCAGTTTACCCGCTAAGCTTGGCTTTTGGGGCGGCTTGTTATGCTGGCCCAAACGCTAGTCGGCTTTCCACAAGTAGTACACCACGCCGTTTTTGTCGTCGCTTATAAAATACGCATCCGGCGCCCACTGCATCACATCGCAAGGGCGGCCATAGCGTTCACGCTCGGTTTTGCCCTGCAAAAACCCAGTTACAAACGGGGTGTATTTATTGGGACCAGTAACCAACACCACTTGATTACCCCGCTGCCGCCATACGCTGGTGCTGCCGTGCAAGGCCACCAAAAACTTATTGTTTAGCGCAGGCTGGCTGCTGTTTGAGATGCTGGTAAGTCCAAGTGGGGCGGTATGCGCCGCAAAAGCGGCAAAAGCAAGCGGCGGCGGCTTTAAGCCTTCGGTACGGGCGGAGTCTTTCATGGTTTTATCCAATTCAATTTTTTGCCGGTATTGGTAGTAAAAAGGCCAACCGTAGTGGGTGCCGGGGACAATTTCGAGCAATTGGTCCTGGGGCTTATCGGGTCCCAGCAGGTCGCGGCCCATGTTGGTAACCCACAAACGGTTGCCTACCCAGCACATGCCCACCGCATTGCGCAGCCCCGACGCAAAGGTGGTTGCACGGCTGCCATCGGGGTTCATTTCTACCACACTGGCCCTAATGGCTTCCTTTTCTACACAGGCATTGCAACTGCTGCCAATGCTTACATACAGTTTGTTTTGGTGAAACGCCAAACTGCGGGTAAGGTGCCAGCCGCCATACTTGTAGCTGAGGCCGTAATTGGGAAACTGCGCTATGGTTTTGGATTGGTTGCTGCCCTGCAAACTGCCGTTGGTGTAGGGCCGCATGGTTAACTGTCCGGTTTCGGCGGTGTACAAATACCACTGGGCTCCATTGTTGTAAAAGGCCACTTGGTTGGGGTTGTGCAAATTGCTGAGAAAGGCGCTGACGCTGTCAAACTTCTTTTGTGCTTGGTTCCATCCGTGCAACAGCCAAACCCGTCCTTTTTTGTTGTCGCTGCGGTCGTACATATCGGTGAGCAGCAATCGGCCGTCGGGGGTTTTGGCAAAAAAGCGGGGCCGCTTTAGCCCCTGCGCTGCTACACTAATGCGGTATCCGGCGGGTATTTGTAGGGTAAAGCGCAGGCCATTTTGCAGGCTTATGGCAGCAGGTTGAAGCACCAGCGGCGGCTGAGCCTGGGCGGCCGTGGCAGGCAGCAGTAGCAAAAACAACCATTTTATCATGCCGTAAAGCGTTTTAGAAAACTGTGCGTATTGTGGTGCTCTAGGATGCGGGCAGTGCCCAAGAAAAGTTGTTTGCAATGCCACTACCAAGCAAAGGATTGCAGCTTTTTGGCGGCAGCCTCAAGGGTGGACTCCTGCTTGGCAAAGCAAAACCGCAGGGTTTGATGATCGGTTTTGTGGGTGTAAAATGCCGAGGTGGGTATGGCAGCCACCCCACCCTCCTGCACCAACCGTAACGCCATATCGGCCTCGGGCAAATTGCTGGCGCTGGCATAGCTGTACAGTTCAAAATAGCTGCCATGCGATGGTATGGGGCGTAGGGGTGTGCTAGCGAGCAACTGCCGCAGATGGTTGCGCTTTTGCTCTAGCTGGTGCTTCAATTGTAGGTACGGCTGCTCTT
>RDXD01000380.1 GCA_004292575.1 Bacteroidota bacterium | reverse complement strand
TTGTGGCACGCTAAGACTAATTTCACCCCACAGAAAAGGTGAAAACAAATGGCTTTTAGCGTACGCAGGCTGGGGAAACGATTTTTTATTTCCGTCAACATGGTGGTGTCAGGACTATTTCTGGTGGCCTGCTTGCAACCCTGGCTTAACCCCGAAACATTTTGGTGGGTTAGCTTTATGAGCCTTTCCCTACCCATTGGCCTGCTGGGGGTGGTGGCCTTTTTAATTTTTTGGCTCGTGCTAAAAAAATGGCGTGTTGCGCTCATACCACTGGTAACATTGGCCTTGGGTTGGAAGCAGCTGGGTGTGCTTTTTGGCACCCACAAAGCTGCCTTTTCCACGGCAACGCAGCCCGGCCAAATGCGGGTGCTAAGCTGGAACGTACGCAGTTTTGCCGGACTTAAGCCAGGCAAAGCGCACAAGGCTGCCAATGCCGATAGCATGTTTGCGCTGGTGGCCAAATATGCTGCCGATGTGGTGTGCTTTCAAGAATTTGGGCAGTATGCTACACCTGGCCTGGGAGAGGACTACCGCGCCAAAATGAAGGCATTGGGCTATGTGCACCACGTGCTTAGCAATGACTATAGTCGCACCATTTACAACTATACCAATGGGCTAGCTATTTTTTCTAAGTGGCCCTTAGTAGCCACCAAGCGCATTCCCTTTACCAGCAGCCCCGAAAGCCTGCTTTATGCCGATGTAAAAGTTCCAAAAGGACCCACGGTGAGGATATACAACACCCATTTGCAAAGCTATAAGTTTAACGGCGAGGACTATGCCGACATTGAACGCATAAAAACCAACGACGACAAGCTGGTAGAAGCCGGCAAAAACATTTTTTCTAAAATGAAACGGGCTTTTCGCAACCGTGGTCAGCAGGCGGATATGATACGCCCCATACTGGACGAAAGCCCAAACCCGGAAATACTGTGCTGCGACCTTAACGATGTGCCGGCCAGCTACGCCTACTGGAAACTGCGTGGCAATAGAAAAGATGCGTTTTTAGAAAAGGGCTGGGGCGTAGGCCGCACGTTTTTGGCACTTTCGCCCACACTGCGCATCGATTACCTTATGGCCAATCCGCGCTTGCCCGTGCAGCAGTTCAGCGTCATTAACAAGCGCTTTAGCGATCACTTGCCACTGGTGATGGATGTATTGCTAGAGTCACCCGCCGTTACCCCCACAAAAAACTAGTTCAGCAGCTGTTCTAATTCCTGCGTTACGTAGTCGGCCAGCGTTTTTATATGCTCGGGGCTAAAGTCGAATCTTAAACCAGCAGCTTCAAACAATTGGGGTAAGGTTTGGGTACCCCCCATACTTAGGGCAGTCATGTAGTTGTTAATGGCCACTTCGGGGTTTTTACGGTATTGCATCCAAAGGCCAATGGCACCCAGCTGCGCAATGCCATACTCAATGTAATAAAACGGCACTTCAAACAAATGCAACTGCCGCTGCCAGCTGCGTTGGCGGTAGGGTTCCAAGCCGCTGGTGTCCAAGGCTGTGGTAGAAAACTCGCCAAGTGTTTGTACCCAAGCAGCGGAGCGTGCCTCGGCCGATGCGGTTGGGTTTTCGTACACCCAATGCTGAAACTTATCAATAGTGGCAATCCATGGAAATATGGTGATGGCGCGCTCCAGTTGATGCGCCTTTGCTCGCTTCAAATCAGCTTCGTTATCAAAAAACACATCAAAGTAATCCATGGTAAACAGCTCCATAGCCATGCTGGCCACTTCAGCTATTTCCATGGGGTACTCTTTAAAGGCTGCCAAGGGCAAGGGATGGGCCAAAAAGCTGTGTACCGCATGGCCACCTTCGTGCAGCATGGTGGTTACATCGGCCATTTGCCCAGCCGCATTCATAAATATAAATGGTGCGCCACTTTCGGCCAGCGGGCAGTTGTAGCCACCCGGGGCCTTGCCTTTGCGACTTTCAAGATCAAAATGGCCCATTTTCTCCATGGTTCTAAAGCACTCGGCAAAAAACGGGTTTAGCTTTTGCAGGCAGGCGGTGCTTTTTTCCAGTAGGTCGGCACCGTTGGTAAATGGCCTTAGTGGGGCCACGTTGGCGGGTTCGGCTTCCAAATCCCAAGGGCGCAGAGTTTCCAGCTCAAGCTTAGCCGCCTTGTGCTCATAAATGCGGTTTACCAGCGGCAGCACGTGTTGCTTTACCCCTTCATGAAACTGGTAGCAGGCTGTTTTGTCGTAGTCAAAGCGCCCCAGTTCCACAAATTTATAATCGCGATAGTTGCTAAAACCTGCATTTTGGGCCACTTGCTGGCGAAGTGCAACCAACTTATCGAACAATAGGTCTAGTGCTTCGGCATCCTGCAAGCGGCGCTGCTGAATGGCGTGGTACACGGCCTCACGCTCGCTGCGGTCTTTACTTTCCAAGAATTTAGCCGCCTGCTGCAGCGTGTATTCCTCGCCCTTGTGGGTAATGGTCATTCGTCCGGTTATTTGTCCAAAATGCTGACCCAGCACCCCCAGCTCGGCCTGCAGCGGTATATTGGCTTCTCTAAACAAGTCAATATTTTTTTGCACAGTGCGCAGGTAAGTAAAATAGGGCTGCTTTGGCAGCTCGGCGGTAAACGGGCAGGCCAGTAGCTTGCGGTTTAGCGCATCGGCCACCGGCTGTATTTTGGGCTGAATATTGGTAACAAAATCGTTGAAGGCTTCCTCAAGTGCTTTGTTTTCAGTGTCGCAGGTCATGCGTATTTGGCGCCAACAAGCATCTTCGCTTATGGCAGCCTCAAGCTCGCTGCTATCGGCCAACCACTGCTGTAGCTGTTGTGCATTGGACAGCGGGCGTTGCAGCAATTCGGTAAAAAAAGGCTCCAAGCTTTCCCAGTTAACTACCACAAAAGTTGCGGGTAAAAAATGCCGGGGTGTTTTTTCAATATGGGCAGTGGGCTGCATGATGTAAGGGATATGAAAGGTTTTGAAGGTGCAAACAAGAACGCCTGCCCGCTGTTTTTTGGGCAGTGATTCTCTAAAAAAAATAGGGCTACTTTTTTAGTACCGTACGGGGGGGCACTTGTAGGTCATGAGGTTAAAGGTAAGACCAACGGTGAAGGTGACATATTGATCTCTTTGGGCTGTTACACCGCGTTGCCTTCCTGCAATGCCATTGGGTATGCCTAAAATTTCGTAGCTGCGGTCTTGCAGTAAGCGGGCCGGGCTGGGGTCGCCACTGGGCAGCAGCGGAAACGCATCACTACCGGCATAGGTGCTGCTAACATCATCTAAATAATCGGTACCAGTAAAGCGGTGGCAAATTTCTAAAGTAAGATTGGTGCGGTAATTGAGGTTGTACTTTATGCCGGCACCTACGGGCAAGCAAAAAGCGGCGGTGCCATAGGGTTTTCTTTCGGGGTAGAGCGGGCTACCTTGTCCCTCGGTGCCCAAGGGCCGCAGGTAATACTTTTCATCGGCCAAAAAGGCGTAGGGATCGTAGGTAAAAAATCCAGCACCCATGGTTACATAAGGTGTAAAGCTATAGCCCGGCTCGCCTGGTATAAATCTAAAAAAATTGAAATCGCCCATCACGGCCAGTTCCAAAATATCGGAGTTGAAGCTGAGGTTACGCACCCGCTGGGTTTCGTTATTGCTATAAACATCGCTGTAACCCAACTTGGCATAGGTGCCTTGAATACGCAGGCCAATATAGTTGCCAAATTGCTTGCGAAAAAGTACCCCCAGTGCAACTTTTGGCCTATTGAGCGAAGCGCGGGTGTTAAGGTCGCCAAAATAATGGCCCAAGCCTACTTGCACACCAAACTCGCCCACCAGTTGGTTAGCCTCTAAAACCTGGGCGCTTGTGGGGTTTTGGCACAACAGTGCCATTAGCGCCAGCAAGGTTGATATTTTGCGTGTAACCGGCATATTAATCCGCGTAAGGCGTGCTGTGCGCCTGCGTGCGGGGAGGTTGCGGTGGTTTAATGTGGTAAACTGCATATAAGGTGCAAAGTAAAGATGTTTGCTCTATAACGTAAGGCACTTGCCTTTGGTATTTTGGCCAAACGGGTGCGGCAAAATATGTTTTGCATCCAACGGATGGGTCAATTGCGTTTGTCCAATCCCCAGGCAAGCTTGTTGCGAAGGGTTTCTAAAAAGGTATTTTCATTAAGCCGTACCAGCCCGGTGGTAAAGGTTTCTTTGCGCACCGCTATCTGCACATCCTTATGTATCACTTGCTTTCGGTTGTCGAGGCTGCAAATAACTTCATTGGTTCGGCCTTCTACTTCAAAGCTAATAACATTGGTATCGGGCACCACAATGGGCCTCACGTTTAGGTTGTGTGGTGCTATGGGTGTTATTACAAGGCTGCCACTGTCGGGGAATACAATGGGGCCGCCACAGCTAAGGTTGTAGGCGGTGCTGCCAGTGGGTGTGCTTACAATAAGGCCATCGGCCCAGTAGGTGTTTAAAAATTCGCCATTGAGGTACGTGTGAATGCTAATCATGCTGCTAACGTCTTTTTTGTGCAGCACAAACTCGTTGAGGCCAAACGGGGCTTCGGCAAAAATGGGCACGCTGGCATCGGCGTGTATGAGGGTGCGCTGATCGGTGATGAACGTTTGGCTGGCCAGTGCCTCTACGGCTTTAGCCATTTCTTCTTTGCCAATACTGGCCAAAAACCCCAGCCTACCAAAATTGATGCCCAAAATGGGTATGCCCTTGCTACCAACCATAATGGCAGAGTCCAATACCGTGCCATCGCCGCCCAAGGTAATAAGGCAGTCGGTTTGTGGATGCAACTGCGCGGCCTCGGCAAAGGGTTCCACATTAAAAGAACGCAAAAGGCTTTTTTGTGCTGGCCCTGCCATGGTGTGAAACAACTGTACCTCTGCTTTGTGCAGTTTTAGTGCTTGAAGAAGCGCTCTTAAGTGTTCTTGTTGTGCAGCATCCAATCCACGGCTATAAATGGCTACCTTCATTTGGTTTGTTTATACTGGGCTAGCAAAAGCCAGCATGTGTTCAACAATGGGTTTTCTAGCTTCGAAACATAATGCATTACGGTGCTACCGCCACCCCAAAGCGCGGTATAGCAGGGCAGGCACACCAATGCCGTGTAAAGATGCAGCATTGCAAACAACCAGCCATTATTTTGTACATACAATTGCATGGCACAGTGGGCGGGTTGGGCTAAAGCGGATGACTTTTTGGACACCAAAACCCATGAATCATTTTTTTGTGTAGCAGGCATTTTGGCCATAACTGTACAAAGGTTTAACTTGGCACAAATTCAACGAGATACCTATGTTGTTTAAAAGCAATTTGCATGGCGAAGCCGATTTGTTTTATGACGAAGCCATAAGGGTGTCCACGGCATTTTACAACATGAACCAGGCCATCCCCAGCCGCCGGTTATTTCCAAAGGTGGATATTGGGATGCTGCTGCAGTGGCTTCCGCAACTGTTTGAAACGCCCTTTCAAAGCCCGGTAGAATTTCAAATGTTTAAGCCCGCCAAAGCCGAATATTTGGGCCGGGCGGCGCTTATGTTCTTAGAAAAAAACATTTGGCTGGGCTACGACAACGCCTTTCATGTGCGCAGTGGCGTGTATGTTTTTTACGATAATGCCAACCATGGCAGCAAGTTACAGCCGCTGTTTGAAAAACTAAAACAGCTGAGCGAGGAGGATAGGGAAGAAAAGTTTTTGGGTAAATTTCACCTTATTACTACCGATGAATTTGGCGGCTGGAGCCTAAAGGAGTTTGAAAACTTGCACAACAACCTTGATATTGAACACCACTACAACGCCGACTTTGAGCCTTTTAGGCTGCACCTGCTAGAGAAACTTAATGCCCAGCGGGCCAATGGCTTGGTACTGATGCATGGCGAACCCGGCACCGGCAAAACCACCTTTATCCGATACCTGAGCGGTATGGTTAACAAGCGGATGATTTATTTTCCGCCCTATATGGCGCAGCATGTGGCCGACCCCAAACTGGTTACATTTTTATTGGACTATCCCGATAGTGTTTTGGTGCTAGAAGATGCCGACAGCGTAATAGCCCGCCGCCGCGGACCCGACGAAACCAGTGCCATAAGTAACCTGCTTAACCTTAGCGATGGCATTTTAAGCCAATGCCTTAACGTGGCCGTGATTTGCACTTTTAACCTAAAGCACACGCAAATAGATGATGCGCTGCTGCGCAAAGGCCGCTTGCTGGGTATGTTTGAATTTAAAGCACTGGAACCCCACACGGCCAATAAGCTTATGGCAAAAATTGGTCAACCTAATCACAAATTCAGCAGCCCTGTTTCGCTGGCCGATGTGTATAACCACGCCGAAAAAAACTTTACGGGGCCCGCAGCCGAAAGCATTGGCTTTAAGCGCCAATAGCCTATTTACGCTGCAAGTAAGCCACCATTTTTACCACTAAGCTGCGTGGCGCAAGCCCAACCGAAGCCGCCATTAGCCAATTCATAAACCCGTGCACCGCCACTACCTTGCCCTGCTGCATGGTCTTGTAGCCATAGGCCGCCACAGCAGCCGAAGTAGGCAGTTTTTTACCCTTAAACAGTCGGCTTTCTTGCATGGCTGCTTTATTTTGAAAATCGCTTTCGGTGGCACCCGGACATAGGGCTGTGGCGGTTACGCCAGTGCCTGCAAGCTCATGTGCTATGGCTTCGGTAAAATGCAGCACATAGGCCTTGGTGGCAAAATACACGCTCATGATAGGCCCCGGCTGAAACGCGGCGGTGGAGGCCACATTCATTATTTTTCCACGCTTTTGTGCCACCATAGCCGGCAAAAACAAATGCGTTAGGTACGTAAGCGTGGTAATGTTTAGATTAATCATTTGCTCCTGCTTGGGCCACTGGCTTTCTGCAAACACACTCCAATGGCCAAAGCCGGCATTGTTTACCAAATAGTTGATGCTAATGCCAGCCGTGCGGCACCAATCGAAAATGGTTTTGGCATGGCTATACTGGCTTAAATCGTAGGCCAACACATGGGCCTCAATGCCATGCTCAGCCTGCAATTGCTGCGCCAGCTGCTGCAGTTGCGGCTGGCTGCGTGCCACCAAAACCACATTAATACCATTGGCGGCAAATATTTTAGCCAATTCTAAACCAATGCCCGACGATGCGCCGGTAATAAGGGCCGTTTCTGCCATATTTCTTATTTACAGCTGTAAAGATGCGCCAATAACCATTTGCTGCTTCCCACTACACAGCAAATGTTCAAGCGTAGGCCTTTCAATCATTTTAGACCATAGGCCAATGAAGAGATTTGGATACAATTTGTTGGGCATGACGGCGGGCAATGGGCTTACCTTTGCAGCCCTAAATACCGTTTCAAACATGCTTAACCGCGCCATTGCACCACCCATAACAAACGCCGTAGATTTTGATTTTAACCTAAAACCCTATGACCTACACACCCTTGACAATGGCGTACAGGTGCTGGCAGTGGATGGCGGTGCCGAAGACGTGGTGTTGGTGGAATGGGTATTTGAGGCTGGCAATAGCTGGGAGAAAAAGTCAATGGTGGCCGGCGCAACCAACCATCTGTTGAAAAATGGTACCGCTACCAAAACAGCCTTCGACATAAACGAACAGTTTGAGTTTTTTGGCGCATTCTTAAACCGCGGCGCTTATAATGAAACCAGCAATATTACCCTCCACGCCTTAAGCAAACACTTGCCAGCCCTGCTGCCCATGGTAGCCGAGCTGATTACCGATGCAGTATTTCCGCAGCAAGAGCTGGATATTTTTAAGCAAAACAGCAAACAACGCCTGAGTGTAAACCTTAGAAAATGCGACTTTGTAGCCCACCAACAAATTGATGCCCTGCTATACGGCAGCGAGCACCCCTACGGCAAGTACAGCAAAATGGAGCACCTGGACGACTTGTTACAAGCCGACCTTACAGCGTTTTATACCCAGCATTACACCCAGGGCAGCTGTATAATTTTTATTGCTGGTAAGTTGCCAACCAATGCAGTTGCCCTGCTAAACCAAAGCTTTGGCCAACTGCCGCTGACGCCGCTGGTGGTAGTGCCTACCGCACCCAAACTGGGGCTGCAAACCGCCCCTAATAACCGCCAAGTGCGCATTACCAACGATGCTAACGGGGTGCAAGGCGCCATTAGAATGGCACGAAATTTCCCCAACAGGCACCACCCCGATTTTTTGAAAGTGCAGGTTCTGAACACCTTATTTGGCGGCTTTTTTGGTAGCCGGCTTATGAGCAATATTCGCGAAGACAAGGGCTATACCTATGGCATACACAGCTACTTACAAAACCATGTGGAGCAAAGTGCGTGGATGATTAGCACGGAAGCGGGCCGTGAGGTATGCGAAGCCACCATTGGCGAAGTGTATGCCGAGATGGAACGGCTGCGCCAAACACCCATTCCACAGTCGGAATTAGATTTGGTACGCAATTACATGTTGGGCAGCCTTTTGGGCGATTTGGACGGACCGTTTCAAATAATGGCGCGCTGGAAAAACTATGTGCTGCATGGCATAAACACAGAAGCCTTTTTTCATCACGCTGTAGGCATCATTAAAACCGTATCGGCTGAGGAACTACAGCAGCTGGCCCAGCAGTATTTGCAACCCGAGGCTTTTTACGAATTGGTGGTGGTGTAGGCTTGCAGGCAGCCTGGCCGAACCTAAACTTGGTGGATGTGTTTTTTGTAAGATTACAAACCGCATTGGTTAATTGGCAAATGACCGTAAACCATAAGCCAATGCGGTAGTTTCAAAACATTGTTTGCCGTTGGCCATAATTTGTTAAAAAACCGCCTTGCTAAAAGAGACCTTCATAGCACTTCTAAAAAACTACACGGACAACCACGTTCTGATAAACAAATTGTGGCATGAAGTAGAGAAAAATTATTCCCACAAAACCAGACAGTACCACACGCTTACGCACCTTGATAATGTATTGACCCAACTGGTGGATGTAAAGCACGACATACAAAACTGGGAATCTATTTTATTCTCACTATTTTATCACGACATCATCTACAACCCGCTTAAATCGGATAACGAAGCCAAAAGTGCTGCAATGGCCGAAATAAGGATGAGAGAAACTTCTGTTCCCAATGCTACAATTGAACTTTGTAAGGAACAGATTTTAGCCACCAAGTCGCACATCACATCAACCGCAGGCGATACAAATTTTTTTACAGATGCCGATCTTTCCATACTGGGAAATTCTTGGGCTGCCTATTCCTTGTATTGTAAACATATAAGGAAGGAGTATTCCATTTATCCCGACTTCGTTTACAAGCCAGGACGCAAAAAGGTGTTAGCGCATTTCTTGATGATGGAGCGCCTATTTAAAACGGATTATTTTTATGCCAAATTTGAAATACAGGCTAGGCAAAACATACAACGTGAGTTAGCCCTACTTTCATAAATTTAAACCGAAACACTTAACCCAAAGTAACAGCTAAGCAAGGCAACCGGTGCACGACATGCTAAAACCTAAAGGAGCTTACCAACGCCATGCCGAACATGGGTGACTACTAAATTTATTATTTTTTTTAAAATTGGGTTTACAAGCCCTGTATCTTGCTCACGTAAAAATTATTGCGCTATGGCTTTTATTAAACATCTTCAACTGTTAATTGGCGGGCTTTTACTCTTTGGCATAAGCATGGGCCAAAAGCTGGAAAAAATTTGGGAAACCGACAGCATTTTTCCAGTGCCCGAATCGGTATTGTATTACTCCAAAACCAACCAACTGTTTGTAAGCAATATTGACGGCAGCCCATCGGCCAAGGATGGCAAGGGGAGCCTAGCACGCCTGAATGCAGACGGCAGCACCAGCGCGGCCAACTGGGCCACCGGTTTAAATGCACCCAAAGGCATGGGTTTTTATGGCAACGAATTGTATGTGGCCGATGCCGATGTGCTGCGCATTTACAACATCAGCACGGCAAAACAAATAGACAGCGTGGCTATTACCGGGGCTGTTTTTTTAAACGATGTAACGGTGGACGATTCGGGCAATGTGTATATCTCCGACTCTAGAACAGGCACCATTCACAAGGTAAATGCCCAGCGCAACCAGCAGGCGTTTATTAGTGGTTTAAAAGGGCCCAATGGCTTGCTTTGGCACAACAGCCGGTTATACTATGCCGATAGAGGGCAGCTCTGGTACCGCAGCGCAGCCGGCCAAGTGGTTAAAGTGGCCGAGGGTATGGATGCCAGCACCGACGGCATTGTGGCTGTGGATGGTGATGCATTCGTGGTGTCTTGCTGGGTAGGTATTGTATATCATGTGGCGGCAAACGGCACCCTAACCACCATGCTCGATTTAAAAGCCGAAAAGGTTAATACTGCCGATATTGGCTATAATCCAAGTACCAAAACCGTTTTTATACCTACGTTTTTTAAGAACAAGGTAATGGCATACCGTTTTTTGCCATAAGTACCATTTGTACATTTCCCTTTGCTGTGGCATTTTGGCTCAGTGTACCATCCTTACTCCTTTGATAGACCCCATCTGCGGTAGGCATTGGCTTTCGCACTGTATCCACCGCATCTTTCGGCATGCCCGCGTTTCTTGCTTAATATGCATGTCTGCATTACGCTGTTTTTGCCCGCTGCATAACAAAAACACGCTTCAAGGGTGTCGTTTGCGCTGGCTAATGGCATCATAAATCCAATATACCGTTTTACGGTATTGACTGGCAGTTTTTTACACCCAACATTTGTAGCATCATATCCGCCAACGCATGAGTGTTTGTTTTTAGCAGGCTTTTACCCAACTGAAGCTGGCTGGTTTAAAGAACATTAAATGCACCGATTTGGCAGCTTAAGGTATGGTATAAAATGCTTTAAATTATGCATCTACAAATGGATTTAAACAAAATTAGGTACCATGTTGTGCTGGCAGGCATTCTATTGTGGTGCCAACAATTGGTGGGGCAGCAAGCAGTAATTGGCCCATTGGGTACGCCAGCAGATGCATCGGCTGCATTAAAGCTGGAGGGTACATTGCAAGGCTTTATACCGCCCCGAATGGATAGCAACCAGCGGAAAGCTATTGCCAGCCCTGCCAACGGATTATGGGTGTACGACACCCAATTAAAAGCGCTGATGCAATACCAGTTTGGCATAAACAACTGGACAATGCTGAATGCGGTGGGCCTAGGCAGCCTTTGGGCTTCCAATGGTAATCAAGGCATTGAAACAACCACCAATTTTTTAGGTACCCGCAACAATGCCCAATTGGTTTTTAGGGTCAACGGCAGCCTATCGGGCTACTTGGCCACGGATAGGTTGCACCTTGGCACGGGCAGTGGCGCAGCTTTACATAACGACAACACCATCTCTACACAGAACATAGGCCTAGGTCAGCACACGCTGGCTTCTGCCGAAGGTGTAAGAAACATTGCTATTGGCAATTGGGCTGCACGGGGTTTGCAAGGAGGATTTGACAACATAGCCTTGGGTACCCAAGCCATGCGGTTTGCGGTAAACCCAAGCATCAATATTGCTTTGGGCAACAATGCGCTGTACGGCTTAGACTTACAAACAGCCACCAACAATATTGCAGTAGGCTTTCAAGCCCTGGTGTACCAGTCTGGTGGAAGCAATAACATAGCCATTGGGCAATATGCGCTAGGTGCCCGACCAAATGCTAACTACATTTTTTCGGGCTCGGTAGCCATTGGCGATAGCACACACTATCACATTGCCAACAACCAACAATCGGTGCTATTGGGCCACTATGCGGGTGGTAGTGGTTTTAATAATGCGGGCACCACAGCCATAGGTTACAAAGCCGCTGGCGCACAAGGACAAAACACCACCACAGCCATAGGCACGAGCGCACTGGAGAGCATTAGAAATAACGCTTCTGACGGCGATAATACTGCGGTGGGGCGGTGGGCCATGCGCAACTGCGAACGCTGCCAAAATACCACGGCTGTAGGCACTGCCATCCTTAGAGACCACGACTCTTCGGTAAACAACACCGTGGTAGGCGTAAGGAACAGATACCTTAGTAAAAAGGGTAATCATAACACCATAGTAGGTGCTGATAACATGCCCATAAAGCGCGGCGAAGCAACCGTAGCGTTGGGCAGCCGGCTATCGCAAAACGGCGCAATGGACGCCGTTGTAGATTCTAGTGTGCTTGTGGGCAGCGCCATTGGCAATGGCATTTCTAGCCTTACCAATATTGTGGCCTTGGGCACCCAGCACATGCGGATAAACAACCCGGACGACAACATCGTGGTTTTAGGCCACCGTGGCCTGGGCCTTAGCAGTAGTGGTACCCAAATCATTAGCATCGGCAATGCCACCCTTAACACACACGTTTCAGGCAGTAAGCTTATTGCAATTGGAAAAGATGTGGATGTGGAATCGGGAGTAATAAGCAATGCTGCTATAATTGGCAATACCGCTTCTACTTTTACGTCCGGCAGTATGGTTTTTGCAGGCGGCAGCCGCTTTAATTTTGGTAACCAAACTATAGGTCCAGCATCCATTTTTATAGTGGGCAATAGCAGTGCCAATGGTAATGGCGCCTATTTAAGCAACACCGGGAATTGGACGAATGTTTCTGACAAGAATTTGAAAACCGATGTGGTGGCACCAAACATAGAAATGCTAAAAAGCAAACTTCTGAGCCTGCCCATAACACAGTGGAGGTACAAAAACACCAACGAGCTTCACATTAGTCCCATGGCCCAGGACTTTAAAGCCAGCTTTGGCGTGGGCGTAAACAATACTAGCATTAGCACCATTGACCCAGCAGGCATAGCACTGTTGCTTATAAAGGCTTTGCACCAAGAGCAGCAGCAACTACTTGACCGCATTGAGGCACTAATGGCACAATTAGACCAATAATACAAACCCCCATTTTTCAACGCTTTTTATCACTACCGTTATGAAATCTCTTTTTTTATCTACATTTATTTTGCTAGGCTTTGCCCACACTTCGCACAGCCAAATTGCCATTACTACCGATGGTAGCGCGGCACACCCCAGTGCTATTTTACACCTTAAAAGTACCGACAAGGGATTTTTACTGCCGCGCATGACCACGGCGCAGCGCACCAGCATTCCTACCCCTGCCAATGGTCTTATGGTGTACGATACCAATCAGAACGCCAGCTATGTATTTAGGTTGGGCAATGGCTGGGTAAAGTTGGGTATGGAAGGTAGTAACACGGGCTGGTTGCTAACAGGCAATAGCGGCATTGACCCCAGCAGCAACTTCTTAGGCACCAACGATGATGCACCCATCGTATTTAGAGTAAACAACATTCACGCAGGGGCCTTAACCGCCAACTCGGTTCATCTGGGGCAGAACAGTGGCCTGTTTAAAGACTATAATGTAACCGATGGATTTAATGTGGCGGTTGGGCAAAACACCATGGTAAACGGACAAGGGTTGCGCAATGTGGCCATTGGCGCCAATGCCCTTAATAAAAGCACGCCCAGCGTTGCCGATAACATTGCAGTAGGTGCCGATGTACTGTCGAATGCCGTATTTGGTGCCAACAATATTGGTATAGGGAAGCAAGCGCTGCTGAGCCTAAACAACACCGCGGCGCAGCATAACATTGCCCTTGGCGAGGGCAGCTTGCAAAACTTAGTTTCAGGTTTTAGCAATATTGGAATTGGCAAACACAGCCTGGCAAAAGCCACACAAAACCACAATGTGGCGGTGGGCGACAGTGCCATGGCTACCAACATGGCAGGCATGCGAAACACCGTAATGGGCAGCCGCGCCGCTGCACGCCTTACCAACGGATCTGAATTGGTGGCCATAGGCTACGAAGCCATGCTACTTGGCGGTGGTGCCAGCAATACCGCAGTGGGCTTTCAGGCACTTTACAAAACTGTGGGCAACGATAACACCGCTGTGGGCCATGCTGCGCTTGACCAAAATACTTTGGGCGAAGGAAATACCGTAGTGGGCACCAAAAGCTTGGGGCTTAACAGTACCGGCAGCTTCAATACTGCCGTGGGCGTAGATAACCTTAGGGGCAATATTGCAGGCAGTTACAACGTGGCCGTGGGGTACAATGTGATGCCAAAACTAAAGGGCAGCGCCAACGTAGGCGTGGGTACAAATTTGCTGAGCCAACAGAACATAGGCGATAGCTTGGTACTGGTGGGTACAAAATTATCGGTAGCCAGCACCTTTGCCAATAAGTACCTTACCCTTGTTGGTAGCAATATGTTGAATGCTATCCATACACAAAGCCAAGTAGTGGGCATTGGAAACAACAACCTCAACGCCGCCGTTAGTGGAAGCGATAACGTAATAATTGGCGGCAATAATCTTAACAATATTACGAGTGCTAGCAGGGTAGTTGCCATTGGCAATAACATTACTACCGGATTGCCAAGCTTGGTTAACTCGGTGGCCATTGGCAATGATATAGACATACCTGCCAGCAATATGATGGTGTTTGGCAATACTGCAACCACACGTTGGAGCTTTGGCCGAAGCAGCAACAATGTGGGCTATGCACTACAAGTGGGTACCACTAACTCTAACGGTAATGGCGCAGGGTTAACCGCTAGCGGCACCTGGACTAACGCCTGTGATAGCAATTTAAAAACTGACGTGACCAATATAGATGCTGAGGCGCTTTTGGAAAAGCTACGTCAATTGCCGGTAACCCAGTGGAAGTATAAAGGCACCGACGAGTACCACATTGGCCCAATGGCGCAAGATTTTTTCGCCATTTTTGGTTTAGGAAATAACAATACCAGCATCAGCAGCGTAGATCCCGCTGGTATTGCCCTGGCGGCGGTAAAGCATCTGATTGGCCAAAATCAACAGCTTGCCGAAAAGCTTGATGCCTTGGAGCAACGTGTGCAGCTGAAATTAAACAGCCCTAAATGACGCACATGGCTTTTGAGGCTAGCCAACGGTCTTCGGTTGGCCCTTTTAGCACTGTATTGGTTTTTTGATGGAATAGCGAGCAAGAAATATTTTAATCATGAGAAAAAAAATTAAAAAAATGGGAGTCATCTTTATGACGGTCGTGGTCTTATACCTTACCATTGGCTTCATTATTCATAAATTTATATTTCCAGAACCCGAGCCAGATTATGCAAGCTACTTTGGAGAAGGGAAGCAGTTTTATTCAAAGCTGGAAGGATTTAAACAGCAGGTTTTGAACTTACAAAATGACCATGTCATGCTCGAGATTACCCTTGATCCGCATGCCGCCGGGCCGCCACAGCATGTACATGAAACGTTTGACGAAAAATTTACGGTTGTGGAAGGTACATTGTCGATAATGCTAATGGGCCAAAAGCAGCGGTTTACGGTAGGCCAAACAGTTACTATTCCAAAAGGCGCAGCGCACAAACCTTTTAATGAAACGGATACGAAGGTGGTACTACGTACCCCGGCACCAGGTTTACCACAGGCCTTTGTATTTGGACTTTCGCAATTATATGGGTACTGGGATGCTGCACCTGCCAATAGCAAGCCGCCTAAAATATTGTTAGCGCTTTCGGTGCTGGGCGATTCCTTTGACAGCTACCCAACCGAAAATGCTCCACCAAAACCGATGCTAAAACTGCTTAAGTTGGTGCTGGCACCTACTGCACGGTTGCTGGGGTATACCAAGTACAATCCGCAATTTGCGCCACGCTAGGTACACAACAAAACCAGTTCAGTTTTTTTTACACACTATTATAAGCGAAATGGGCTGCAAAAATGAAATAATGCCACGATTGATATTGCATCCGATGCCTTTTAGCAACTTGCTTCTTTTACTGAGGTAAAGTTGGCCAAGGCCTAACTAAAAACAACCCTAAAACAGGTACCAGTTCCAACTGCGCTTTCCACTTCTACAGTTGCATTTAACTCGGTGGCCAACCGCTTTACAATGCTAAGCCCCAAGCCGGTGCTTGGCTCGCCACCAGTAGGCACATTGCTAATACGGGCAAATGGGCTGAAAATAAACGGGAGCTCCTGATTGCTGATACCAATGCCTTCATCTTTTACTTCAAGCACCAGCGCTTTGGCCACCATGTTTAATTGTACAGTAATACCCTTGCCTGCAGCGGTATATTTTATGGCATTGCTCAGCAAATTCTCAACAATTCTTTCAAACAAATGCCGGTCGGTAAGCCATTGGATTTGATGATTGATGCTTGTAGCAACGGCTATGTTTTTTTCGGCAGCCAAAGGTTGAGTCTGGCTAACCAAATCAGCAAGCAATCTACCCACCTGCACATCTTCCAGCAGCAGATTGTGGCGCAGGCTTTCGCTTTTTTCCACATTCAAAATGTGTTGTATTAAGCGTTCGCCATTTTGCGTGGCGCGGTTTACCAAGGCTAGGGCCTGCTGCTGTTGTGTTGACAAGGTATCACTGGCGGCCTCTAACACCTGCTGGCCCATTCTTATTTGTGCAAATGGGGTAGCCAAATCGTGACTTACCATCCCTACTAGGCTATTTTTTTCGGCATTTAGCAGCACTAAGGCTTCGTTTTGGCGGTTTATAAATTGATTTTGGACATCAGTTCTGCGCCTAGCCTTTTGATTTTGAAGCAAGGCCAAACCAATGCCGAGTGCCGCCAAAAGGGCCCCAATCATTACAATAAAAAAACTACGTTTTTGAGTGTTTTGACTCTGCACCTCAGCTTTTAAAAGTCGGTTTTCCTGGGCGCGCTTTTCAGCATCAAAAGTTTCTCTTAGCGCTGCAATGGCCTCATTGTTGGCATCGTTTACTATTTGGTTGCGCAATTCTGTTTGCTGCGTTAGGCACTCAAACGCTTTTTTATAGTCCCCATTTTGGGCGTAAAGGTCTTTCAACACTTCATACGTGTCGGCCTGCTTGCCCAGTGCCTTTAGCGCTGCCGCTATGCTAAGTGCTGTGTCGCCATAAGCAATGGCTTTTGCCCATGCTTTTTGTAAGGTGTGGGCCGAGGCCAAATTGGTGTAGTCAAACCACAAATCCTCGGTATTGTTGTTACGCAAATGATACCTTAGATTATTGTAAATATACGGTAGTGCTGCTGCAGGCTTTTGCTGATACAACAGTAGCGAAGCCATGTTGTTTTGCACCGTGGCCACCCCCGCCGAGTCATTCAGCTTTTGCCTAATGGACAGGGCCTTGTTATAATAAAAAAAGGCACTGTCATAATTATTTTCTTTGCGGTAAATAACGCCCAAATTCCCCAGACCCTTGGCCAACTTTTGTAGGCTTGCGGTTAAGCTCATCAGCTGGTTATACTGCAAATACAAGGTCTTTGCCATGCCATACTGCTTAAGTTTGGCATATATGCCTGCTGCATCGCTTAGTGCACTTGCAATTAAGAGTGTATCGTTTAGTTCGCGGGCATAGCGCTCAAATTTCAAATAGTGGTCAATGGCCAGGTTGGTGGTTTCGTTGTATTCGGCTGCAATACCAAGCAAGCGCTGGGCCAATGCCATGCCTTTTTTAAAATTAGCTTTTTCCGAAAAGCCCATGATTTGGTTGGCATAGTAGGCAATGCTATCGGCTTCATTTTCAGGCAGAAGGTACAAGCGACTGTACAATTTTTCTACTGCTACTGTGTCGGTTAGTTGACTATGCAAACATGCTGGTGACAACCACCCCAGTGCAAAGAACAATAGGTACTCCATGCCGTTATCAATATTCAATACTTTTTTTAATTTCATCACAAGGTATGTCTTCAAGTACCGGAACCACCTAGTTTGGCATGCCATTGTTCTTAGTCAATTATACCCTGGCGAAGGGCATAGCGTACAAGGCCGGCTGTATTTTTTACACCCAGTTTTTGAATGATATTTTTTCGGTGCGTATCCACAGTACCCACGCTAAGGTACAGCTTGGCAGCAATATCGCCATTGGTATGTTCGGTGCAAATCAGTTTCAAAATTTCTTGTTCGCGTTTGGTTAGAATTTCATTTACAGCGTTGCCACCTACTATAACCGTGCGGCGGTAATCTTCCGTTTCGCTGTCGGCTTCAAGTGTCTTTGAAAAGTAAACCCCGCCTTTATACACCGTTTCCAACGCCAGTAACAGTTCGTGTACACTGGCATTTTTTAGCAAATACCCTTGTATGTTGCCCCGCAGCAGTTTATTTAAGTAGCGGGTACCCCGCATTAAGGTTAGATAAATAATGGGGGTTGTAGGATGCAACTCCCTGATGCTTAGCAACAAATCTTCGGGGATAACATCCGGCAAATGCACATCACACAGCAATACATCTGGCGTGTGTACCGTTAGCTTTTGCAATGCTTCCGTACCAGTTTTAGCCACAAAAACTATAGTAATACCCGCTTGCGTTAGTAAAAGCTGCAGGCCTTCTAAGTGCAGCTCATGATCGTCTATGATGCCTACCGTCATGGGTAATAGTATTTTTTTAAAAAATTATGACACTTTGCTTTTTTTGGTACATCAAAAATCTCTTCGCTTTGCCGAAATGGTTAGTCAATGCCGCTCAGTTGGGCAGCTTTTATGAGCCAGCCTGCAATAACGCAACAATATTACTGAAATAAGAAGGCTAATTGACACAGTTAAATGTCTATTGCTGGTGTGCCTTTGCAAAACATCCTTGGTTTGTAATTTGCCCCCATGGACAACTGTTGGGGCAATAAGTAAACTAAACCCATGCAGTTAACAGGCACCTACCTATGAGACAACTCTTCAATATACTTCTGCTTCTGGGCCTCGCGACGCTGCGCGGCGGAAGCGGTAAAATAAGTGTGGCCCTTTAAAAAAGCCAACTGGCGTCTTTCCCACTCCTCTGGCGTGCTAATGATATTGTGATTAAGCCATTCTTTTTTTAACCGGAAGGCAATAGAAAAAAAATCGGGGCGTCCTAAATAATCTAAATCTGCGTCGCACAAAATAGCCGAAAGCTTATCAGGAGGTTTTTGAGGAATAACCGTGGCCATAATCATGCGCTGAATACTTTGGATATGATCGGGTGTATATCCGTGGGTTTTTAAAAGTGGCTCGGCCAATAGGCAACCCGCCTTTTCGTGGGCCTGATAAGCGTTTACAAACCCCACATCGTGCAGCAGTGCCGCGGTGCGTAGTAGCAGTAGGTCATTAGCATTGGTGATGCCTTCAAACACCGCAAGTGCCTGCGCTGCCTTTACCACATCAAGGGTATGGCTTAGGTTGTGATAGCTAAGGCTTGGTGGCAAACCGCTCAGGATTTCCACGGTATCGTCGTAAAGAAGATTGTACTGCGGTGTTGGCATTTAACCAATTGAATGTCTAATGTCGGTAAATTTGAACAAAGTATCAGAAAAGAATTAATTTCTAGCGAATTTGACCTGTCCCAAGTACCAACCATTTTTCGCAAACCAGCTTTTCGAGTGCAAATGGGCCACGGGCGTGCAGCTTTTGGGTACTAATGCCCAGCTCGGCACCAAGGCCAAACACGCCGCCATCGGTAAAGCGTGTGCTGGCATTGTGGTAAACTGCTGCGGCGTCCACTTCGGTTAAAAACCGTTGGGCAAGCGCTTCATTTTCAGTTACAATGGCTTCGCTATGCTTGCTGCTAAACTCAGCAATGTGGTCTAAGGCTTCCTCAAGCCCATCAACAATTTTTACCGAGCAATTCTGGCTAAGGTACTCCCGACCAAAATCCTCTGTTTGCGCAGGGTGTAGGTGCGGGTAGTGGTGCTGGCTTAGGATGGCATAAGCGTCGGCATCGGCATAAATACCCACGCTCTTGCTTGTGAAGCCGGGGATAAGCAGCGGCAGAAAATCAGCGGCAATGTGGCGGTCCACCAGCACCGTATCGAGAGCGTTGCACACGCTGGGGCGTTGGGTTTTGGCATTTACCACAATGGCCGCGGCTTGCTGTGGCTGTGCCGAACGCTCAACGTAGGTGTGGCACACGCCTGCGCCCGTTTCTATGGTTGGCACGGTGGCATGCGAGCGTACATAGTTAATAAGCGCTTGGCTACCGCGGGGAACTATAACATCAACATAAGCAGTTGCGGTGAGCAACTCGGCCAAGTGCGACCGATCATTGGGTAGCAGGGTTACTGCCTCGGCAGGTAGGCCGGCCTTGTGCAGTACGGCATGAGTAATTTTTACCAGGGCAGCGTTAGATGCGGCTGCATCTGTACCACCCTTTAGCACCACGCCATTGCCGCTGCGCAGGCATAGGGCAGCAATATCAATGGTAACATTGGGCCGGGCTTCGTATATGGCACCCACCAATCCCAAGGGCACAGTCACTTTTTTTATATTAAGCCCATTGGGTGCCTCAAAGGCGCTCATTTGTTGACCTGTGGGGTCGGGTAGTTGGCTCACGGCCGCGGTAGCGTCAGCCATTTGCGTAAGCCGGTCGTGTGTAAGCAGCAATCGGTCATAAAACGGAGCTGCGGGGTCAATTTTTTCTAAATCAATCAAGTTGGCTTTCAAAATGGCGGGTATGTTTTCCCTAATGGCTTGTGCCAGCGCCGCTGTAAGGGCCACACGGCTGTTGTTATCCAGCACATTTATCTGCTTAGCGGCGCGTTTGGCAGCAATTAATGACGGTATAATGGTGCTCATAACTACACAGATTGATTAAAAAAACAAGGCCCGCTGTAGAAACAGCGGGCCTTTTTTAAACCTTATCCTATGAAAATTCGAGTGCAAGATAATACCATAGGTTATATTGTGCAAGTTTTTTTTCATTTTTTTCTAAAAAAAGTTTACAGTAATATCAAATCGTTGGCGTGTACCACCACTTGGGTGGCACCCTTAAGCCAATCCTTGGCATCAATTTTGGCTTTGCCCATGGCCACCAGGTTCCCCTGCTCGTCTTCTATGTCAATAATATGGCCAAGGCCAAAATCGGCCAAAATACGCACTACGCCAACGGCCAGTAGGCTTTTGCGTTGCACCAGTGCTTTGGCTGCGCCAGCATCAATGGTAAGGCTACCCTGTGTAGTGCCACTAAGCAGCCATTTTTGCCTATCGCTGAGCGAACTTCTTTGGGCCGCAAACAACGTACCCGCTTTGCCGCTAGCGGCCAACAAAAGTGCATCGGGGTTTCGGGCGTTAAAAATAACCGTTTCTATACCCATGCGGGTGGCCATTTGCGTATGCAGCAGTTTGCTGAGCATACCGCCGGTACCTTGCCCACTTTTTTGGGGCCGCACCAGGTTTAGCACATCATCGGTAATGTGTTTTACCACCGCCACCGGCTTATTCTGCTGGTCTAGTAGTCCATCTACCGTGGAGCCAATTAGTAGTTTTTTGGCGTTGAAGGCAACCGCCAGCCGCGTGGCCAGTTCATCATTGTCGGTAAAGCGCAGCTCCCGGTCGTTTACCACGTCGTTGTCGTTAGCAATGGGTATGATGGCGCTTTTCCAGAGCTCGGTTATGGTGGCCTTAAGTTGTACAAAACTTTGGCGCTGGTTAAAATGGCTGCGCTCGGCCAGGCACTGTGCCACGGTAATGCTAAATGGGGAAAAATGTTGGGCATAGGCGGCCATAAGCAAGGGGTTGCCCACAGCAGCGGCGGCTTTTTTTTGGTTGATGGTGCCTTTGTAGCCCTGTATAGAGGCCCTGCCACTGCCAACTGCCCCGCTGCTCACCAGCAGCACATGGTGGTGGGCGTGCAATTGGGCCAGTTGCGCACAAAGCTGCCCCAGTAAGGCGTGATTCACCAACCCCTCTGGCGTGGTAATGGCCGCAGTTCCCAGTTTTACAACAATCACAGTTTTTGTCATGACGGGCCAAAAGTAGGCTTTGCGCTACTTTGGCGCTACATGCCCGGCACAGAACATTAGATTTAAGCAAAACCGGGTGGTTTGGCAAATGCCAGCTAATGGTTTATTAAAACGCTGGCACTGCTCTATCAAAGGGGTGCAGCTAAAGCCGGTCAAGTTCTTTGCCGGTGGTTTTCATAAGGTAGCAACGGTACTTTGGCGTGCTTTAAACTAAGGGTGGTAAAATATAGAAGAACCAGTAAAGCTTGGTACGCCAGAATAGGCAGTTGGTAAACGATAGCCCACTTTATAGATAAGCAAGTATCAAAATAAGCCAGAAATTTGGAAAACGGAGCTAGCTACTGCTCACGACCCTGTACCGCAACAAAGCCGTCCAAGTAAGAAATCTATGTAGGTTGCGGCAAAAATGTTATCCCGAACCAGTTTACAATTGCTTGTGGCCGAAAAACTACTGGGGGCCCCAAGTACGAGGGCTTAATGTTCCCTACGCTAATTGAAAGGCTTGTTTTGTTTAAACCGAAGCAATACGAACCAATCATTAGGGCTAAATGAGCAGTGCGGGCAACCGATTTATCTAAGCTCAAGACTACCACTTATGAGCACTTTTTTCTGCTTGCCCACCAGGTATATTCCACCTTTGTCTATGGTCTGCTGTACATCTACTACACATACACCATCTTGTACGGGCGAAATGAGAATGATACTCCCGGACGGCAAAATGGCGGGCGGACGGTGATTATTTTGCCAGTTTTGTGGATTGCTCCAATTTCCATTGCCAATAAAAACGTAAGTAACCGCAGGGGTTGCCGTAGTAAAAGGAGAAAGCGCAACACCCCTAAAACCCGTGTTTGTGGCCGCCTGGGCAAACAGTTCCATTTCTGAAGGCATCGGGTTGTTATATCCCTCCATATCAATAATCCGCACCAGCTGACCGCCACCTGCGGCTTGGTTGCTGGCCCTAATTGAGGCGTACAGGATAGCACCGTTTGGGATTTGAATACCGGCTAACCCCCTAAACAAGTCGCCAGCACCGCCAACGGTATTATTCAAAACCCAACTTCCAGCCACCAGCGAATATTTTCTCAACCCAGAAAGCTCATCGGCCAAATAGAGCACATCGGGCCCTTCCACATCGGCGCTTACATCGGCAAAAAAGAAATCGCCAACCGATGATGATGTGGTGGGCAAACCCGGAAGAGCGGCCGCCACAATACCGGGCACATCGGGCAAACCAACACCCACCTGCATCAATCTGGTACTTACCGTTCCAGAGGCATGGCTCAAAAAAAGGTTTCCATTTTGGATATCCAAAGAGCGGAGATTGGTAATGGTGCTGCTAATGAGTGTGGTTTGTGTACTGCCGTGGGCAAAATACCGCACACCTTGGGTTCCGCCTGCGGTCCAAAATTGATTGCCGTTGTTTGAAACCACCGCACGAAAAGCGGCATTGGGGTATAAGGAATCAACGGGCACCTTATTAGACAAATCAACCAAGCCAGCGGCATTTACCCGGGCCACTACCCTTTCGGCGCCTGTTGTAGTGGCTGTAGGATTACTAACGCCAGGCTCAAGATTATAGCCCCCCAAGGTAAGAAAAGCACCGTTTTGAGACCGCTTCAAAACCCCCTCGGTAACCGACCTGCCCCCAAGAGTCAGCTTGTCGGGGCCCAATGAGGGTATGGCAATGGTTTGCAAATGTCGGCCTGCGGCATTGTATTCCTCAATAAAAACAGCTGATGTGCCAGCGGGCAATGGGGCCTCGGGGCTGCCAACCCGCACTACCACAATGCTGCCCGGTGTAAATGGCTGCTGCCCGGCAGATACCAACCACACGAGTAGCGCAAGGAAAGAAACAAATGTTTTCATATACAATTGCAAAAGTAGCAGCAAACCCAAAAAACAAGACATGTAAACTAAATTTCATACTTTGGCCTATTGATTAGCGAGCGTAAAGACCATAGCATTGCATTTATTTTAGATATGCCGTTTGCAGAGAAGGGGATTGGTGCAAAAATTTTAGACTAAAACTGAACTTTTGTTCAAAAACATACTACACGCTCAACTCACCAAGTATGACTTTTACACCCAACACCTCCACACAAAAAGAAACCCTGCTCGTTGTTTTTTGCTTATTTTTCTTCCATTCTTTTGCTCAAAACACAACCATTGCTGATGTGAACAAGCTTTTGCAAGCAGCAGACAATAAACAATACAACCAATCTACTCAGAAAAAACTGGAGTCGGCAGTCGATCTTTCAAAAAAAATAAACTACACTTATGGCGTTGCCGCTGCCTACGAACAGCTGGCCGAGTTGCACTATGCCAATGGAAACCTTGTGCAAGCAAAAGCTGCCGATTCAGTAGCGCTGCCCCTAATCCAAAAACTGGGCGATACCGTATTATTGGCTAGTCTTATTAATAGAAGAGGCATTTATGAAATGCAAGCTGGTAAGTACACTGAAGCAGAAGGCAGCTTTAACAAAGCACTGCAATTGAGTTTAGGAAAAGTGAGCCCCTTAAAAACAGGCGAAACCTATAGCAATCTGGGATCATTACACCTGGCACTGGGTAATAAAGACAAAGCCATCGAGCACTTTTTTGAAGCCGTGCGCTTTTTTGAAAAAGGAAATGAATTGCCAGGGATGGCTGAAACCTTTAGCAATATTAGTTCGGTTTATTACCTCTCTCGAAAATTGCCCGAGGCCATAGAGTACCAGAAAAAAAGCATCGGTATTCGGCAACAAATTGACGATAAAAAAGGTATGGCCAACTCCAATAACAACATTGGGCAATTGTATTTAATGACGGGCAACAACGAATTGGCATTGCTACACCTCGAAAAATCGCTGAAATATGCCGAAGCGCTGCAGAACCCCAAATTAATGGCTACTGCATACGCGGGGCTTTCGGTGTATAATAGCCGCAACAAAAAGTATGATGAAGCATTAAAATGGCAGGCAAAAGCCATTGATTTGTTTGTGGTATTAGACGATAAACCCATGCTTAGCCGATTGTATGTGGCAGCAGGCGGTCTGGCCAATGCCATAAGCGATTCTACCACCACCCTTAATTACTACCTAAAGGGGCTTCAGCTTTCTAAGGAGCTTTCCAACAAAGAAAATATAGCCAATGCCTACGAAAAGCTTGCCCTTTTTTATACCAACCGTAGCGATTTGAACACAGCCTTTGAGTATAACAAAAGCTACTATGCCTATCGGGATAGCATTAATGAAAGTAGCAATATTGCCAAAATAGCAGAAATAGAAGCCAAGTACGAAACGGAGAAAAAAGACAAGGAAATAAGCTATCTGAACATTCAACAAAAAATTAAACAGCTGCAAATAGAAAAACAAGCAGCCGAACTTGCCGGCAATGCATTGGAAGCCGAGAAAAAAAAGAATGAAATTGAACTATTGTCGAAAACCACTCAAATACAGGATTTAAGAATAATACAACAAGATGAGGTACTTGAAAAACAGTTGTTATTGGCAAAAAATAGAGATCAGCAATTGCTGCTGGCACAAAGCCAACAAATGCTGAAGGATAAACAACTAACCACACAAAAAAATATTCGCAACTTGTTACTCATGGGTTTAGGCATGGTATGCCTCATTGCATTTCTTGTGGTTAATCGATTTAAACTAAAGAAAAAGATACAACAGCAAAACGAAATGCTTACCATTCGAAACGATATTAGTCAAAACCTGCACGATGAAATTGGCAGCACACTTACCAGCATCAATATTTTGAGCCAGGTGAGCCAGCAGGCTATGGCACAGCAGCCGCAACAAGCCAAAGACATGCTTAAACAGATAGCCGACCAAAGCAAATCCATACAGCAAAACATGAGCGATATTGTATGGAGCATAAGGCCCGACAACGAGAAAGTAGAGAACCTTATAACCCGCATGCGAGAGTTTGCCATTCAAACCTTGGAGCCATTAAACATAAGTTTTAGCCTAAAAGATACCAACAAAGCCGACAACTTAGTTTTGCCCATGCAGCATCGTAAGGAAATATTGCTTATTTACAAAGAAGCCATTACCAATATTGTAAAACATGCGGGAGCAACCCAAGTTAATGTTCAAATTTTATACAGCTTAAACAGCCTAACCCTTACCATAGCCGACAATGGTATATGGAAAGGCCAAAGTAGCGGCTTGGGCACAAAAAGCATGAATAACCGAGCGACATCATTAGGAGGTAGTTTACAAATTTTGCC
>RDXD01000379.1 GCA_004292575.1 Bacteroidota bacterium | reverse complement strand
ATAGATTTTATAAAACATGTCGGTCTGCAGCATTAGCGTATGGCCGGCATTTATTTTTTACTACATATCATATTTAAGCATCCATGATTATTGCTGAAATAGCACAAGCCCACGATGGCAGTTTAGGAATATTACACTCTTACATTGACGCGTTGGCTCAAACAGGTGTGGACGCCATCAAGTTTCAAACTCATATTGCTGAGGCCGAAAGCAGTATTTACGAGCCTTTCAGGGTAAAGTTTAGCTATGTTGACGCTACGCGGTACGATTATTGGAAGCGGATGGAGTTTACACTTGAACAATGGGTAGGGATAAAGCAACATTGTGATGCGGTGGGAGTAGAATTTATGTCTTCGCCTTTTTCTAATGCCGCGGTTGATATTTTGGAAGAAGTGGGTGTAAAACGATATAAAATTGGGTCGGGTGAGGTAACCAACACTTTGTTGTTAGAAAAAATTGTCCGTACGGGAAAGCCAGTAATTGTATCGTCGGGCATGAGCAACTTGGAAGAATTGGATACGGCCATCAACTATTTAAAACAGCACAATATTGATATCACTTTACTGCAGTGCACTACAGCTTACCCAACACAACCAACTCAGTGGGGTCTTAATGCCATGGATGTATTGCGTCAGCGTTATGGGCTGCCCGTTGGCTTTAGCGACCATTCTGGAAATATCTTCGCCTGTTTGGCGGCCACTGCTTTGGGAGCAGCGGTTGTGGAGTTCCATGCAGTTTTTGATCAGCTCATGTTTGGCCCAGATGCAAAAGCGTCCATTGACATAAAACATATCCCTCAAATGATAACAGGGATTCGGCAAATCCGTCAGTCGTTAGATACACCTGTAAACAAAGATGATATAGAGGCTTTTGCACCCGTTAAGAAAATGTTTGAAAAGAGCTTGTGCGTTAATAAGCGTTTGCCGCAGGGTCACATACTGCAGTTTGATGATTTAGATGCAAAAAAACCGGCGGGTTATGGTATTGATGCCCGTGACTTTCCAAATGTATTGGGCAGGGCGCTAAGTAAGGATTTGGAAAGGTGGGATTTTTTATCAGACGACACTTTGCGGCTTCTTGTGAGTACAGATGTTGTGTAAAACCAATACCGAGATGAAAAAAATGATACTCAAATGGTTTCCTGCCGTTGACTTTTATTGGAGAATGGTGGGCTGGAAGTTGATTGGGATGATGATACTCTCCATTCTTCTTGGCTTTTCTGAAAGTATAAGTCTTGGCCTACTTATCCCAATTTTTCAGGGCTTTATGGCACAGGGAACCGCAGGGGCAGCGGCTTTAGAAAGCAATCAGCTGTTGCAGTTTATTGGTCGTTTTTCACCTGTGCCCATATCGCTCAATGGTATGCTTGTGCTTTTTGTGGCTTTCATGCTATTAAAGGCAATATTTAAATATTTTGTGCTAAACTTTACTTGGGTATTGGTTTCCAACCTCAGTTTCAAAATTAGGAAAACACTAACGACGAAAATGATGGCACTAGATTACAAGGCCTATCTAAGTTTGGAAACAGGAAAAATAGCAAGTGCCATGACAACAGAAGTTGACCGCTGTATGGCCGGGTTTTTGTACTTTACGCAGTATTTTACCACATTTTTGACGGGTTTTTCTTTTGTCGTTATCTTACTTTCGGTAAATTATAAGTTTTCACTTACAATTATCGTTCTTGGGGGTATTTACTACTCTGTTTTTAAAAGGTTAAACAAAAAAATTAAGCAGGTTTCGGAAGAAATAACCGAGGAAGGCGCCACTTTCAACTCCTTACTTATCCAAGTATTTCAATCGTTTAAGTATATAAAAGCCGCTGCATTTTATATACCCTTTGGCATGCGGCTAGTATCATCGGTGCAAAAAATAGTGAGCAGCAAGATAAGGGTGATGCGGCGCCAAGGGCTGCTGGGTGTCATTCAAGAGCTTGCTTTAATGGCACTGCTTTTGGTAGCGTTTTTTGTAAACATTAAGTTTTTTAAATCCGATTTTGGTTCCATTTTGCTATCTATCATTTTGTTTTATAGGGCCAGCGGCTATATTCTTAGCTCACAAATTATTTGGGGAAATTATGTTAGTATGGCCGGTGGAACCACGTCGGTTGTAACCAACGACATTTGGTTAGGCGAAAATGTTGAAAAGCCCTTTGGCTCGCAACAACCACATTTTTCGAACGCGATTCAGCTTGACGAAGTTTCTTTTTCTTACAAAGACGGTACTAAAATTATTGATAATGTATCCCTTAGCATTCCTAAAAACTCAATGGTTGCATTTGTAGGACGCTCGGGCTCGGGCAAGTCAACGTTGGTAAATTTGCTAACAGGGCTTCTTAGGCCGAGCAGCGGGCAAGTCTTAATTGATGGGGTATCGCTTAATGAGTTAGATATACATGCTTGGCGAAAGAAAATTGGATACGTTACCCAAGAACCGGTTTTGTTTACCGATACTGTTTTAAATAACATTACCATGTGGAGCAATCCATCAATTGAGGTGACACAGCGCTACCAAGAAGCGCTAAAAAAGGCCCATATTGATGAGTTTGTAAAAGCCATTGGTGGCGACGAAGTTTCTATTGGTGATAAGGGTGCCCTGTTATCGGGAGGGCAAAAGCAGCGAATTTCAATTGGGCGAGAGTTTTTTAAGAATCCTGAACTGCTAATTTTTGACGAAGCCACCAGTTCGCTAGATGCTGAAAGCGAAGCTTTTATTCAGCGCAGCATTGATGAGCAACACGGCGCCACCACCACAATTATTATTGCCCACCGACTCTCCACCCTCCGAAACGCCGACATCATATTTTTACTGGATAAGGGAAAAATTGTGGAGCAGGGCAGCTTTGACAAACTTGTAAGCGATACCGAGTCACAATTTTACCAGTTTGTAAAGTTGCAAACAGTTTAGCTATTGCGGTTCGGCTTTGCTAATAAATAGCTGCTTTTGATTGGGCAGGAGTACGAATTTTTTTTCGCGGCCCAAAAGAACTTTTAAAGTTTCTACCCAATAAATACGCTTTTTAAGTACCCTTTTCTCGTCAAATAACACTTGCCAAAGCCAGTGGTAGTTTTTAGAGGCCAGCTCCATACGCATTTTTCTAATGCTCAGTCGCAGCCATTTGGGCATATCTTTGGTTTCGTTTTTTCTGATTTGGGCTTGGTTGGCACTGTCATTAGGGTCGGAATAGTTGTTGATTATGTATCGGAGTACACTGTCTTGCTTACCTTCTTTTTTGCTGTTTCGCGATACACTTTGCAATGAAAAAGTGGCAAAGTGTAACGGAAACGGAATTATACCAAGACCAAATTTTTCAATCAATTTTATTTGCATCGGTTGCTCAAAATTGATGTTGGTGTCAAAAAAATCAACTGCTTTGGTACAGGCAGTGCGGTACACAAAGCTGGTATCGGCGATGCGGCGGGAATAGATAAAAGTCTCCTGAGAGCTTAGTGTATCCAAGTCGTAAGTCAATTGTGCATCGCTAAACATCACCAGTTTACGGTTGGTGGTACAATACCCATAATCGCTACACACACCTGCAAGCTGTGGATTTGAACGCAAAATGCCGATTAACTTTTCAAGTCGCTCTGGGTGTGAGTAGTCATCATGGTCCATTCTGGCCCAAAACTCAGTGTTAACCATACGGGCTAGCCGATCTACCGTTTTTATAAATCCACCGTGTGGAAAGCGATACAGCTGGATGCGGGCATCGTTGTAAGACGCCACAATCTTGTAGCCTTCATCATCATCACCGTCTATGGCAATAAGAAAAATAAAATCGGTAAAAGTTTGTGCTAGTATGCTGTTGATGGCTAGCCGAAGACAGGGCGATTTGTGAACCGGTAACGTAACAGTGCATATAGCCATGCGATAACAACAGATTTGATGAAGGCAAATATAGAGTTGCTAAACCAATTGTTCCTCGTACTAACGCAAATGAGCAGCCACTTTGAACACACTTGTTTGAAGCAGATGCATTTGTAACGGTCATAACTATAAATTTGCGCCAATTATGAAACGAAAGATTTGTGTGGTTATAACCGCTAGGCCCAGCTACAGCCGCGTTAAAACAGCACTTAGGGCCATTGTAAATCATCCCGATTTAGAGTTACAGTTGGTGGTGGCAGGTTCTGCGCTGCTGGGCCGCTATGGCAATGCAGTAGATTACATAACAAAAGATGGATTTGAAATTGCCGAAAAAGTATTTATGGTGCTTGAAGGTGAAAACCCTACCAGCATGGCTAAAACTACGGGTTTGGGCGTAATGGAACTCAGTACCGTATTTTACAATTTGCAGCCGCACGTGGTGGTTACCATTGCCGACCGCTTCGAAACCTTGGCTACTTCCATTGCCGCTTCGTACCAAAACATACCGCTGGCGCATATACAGGGTGGCGAGGTTACAGGAAATATCGACGAAAAAGTGCGCCATGCAAATACAAAACTTGCTGATATTCATTTAGTTGCGTCCGAAGGCGCTCTTGAACGCGTTATAAAACTTGGCGAAGACCCGGCGTATGTTTTTAACACCGGATGCCCGAGTATTGATTTAGCCAACGAAATATTGGACTCCCCGGGACTGAACTTTAATCCGCTTGAAAAGTATGGGGGTGTAGGCAGTACCATTGACACAAATAACGATTACCTGGTTGTTATGCAGCATCCTGTTACCACAGAGTACGAAGAGAGCCGCCTTCATATTGACCAAACGCTTGATGCCATACGCGAATTGGGCATACCCACGTTTTGGTTTTGGCCTAACGTAGATGCAGGTGCCGACGGTACATCCGGAGGCATTCGCACCTTCCGTGAAAAACATCCTGGTTTGCCCATTCATTTTTTTAAAAACATGGAGCCTACCGATTTTTTACGCTTGTTGTATAATAGCCGGGCGTTAATTGGCAACAGCAGTGTTGGCATTAGAGAGTGCGCTTATCTGGGTGTCCCCGTCGTAAATATTGGTACACGGCAGCACGGTCGTGATAGGGCTGCCAATGTAACCGATGTTAATTACAGCAAGACTGAAATAGTGGACGCCATTAAGAATTGGATGGCGAACCAAAGGCCAGAGCCCTCTACAGTGTACGGCGGTGGCAACGCAGGAGAGCAAATGGCTAAAGTGCTGGCTGAGGTGCCGTTGCGTTTTCATAAAACCATTTGTTATTAGTAAAAGCATGGGCGTAAAAATATTAGGCATCATACCGGCGCGGGGTGGCTCCAAGGGCGTTCCTGGTAAAAATATTAAACCACTTAGTGGTAAACCTCTGTTGCACTACACAGCAGCAGCAGCATTGGCTGCCAAAGGGCTGACTCATGTGCTACTCAGCAGCGATGACGAAGCGATTATTGGCGCGGGACGGTCAATGGGCTTAGAGGTGCCATTTGTACGACCTGCTGAACTGTCGCAAGACAGCACGCCTACTTTGCCTGTGGTTGAGCATGCACTGGCGTTTTTTGCCCAACAAAACGTTTACTTTGATGCGGTGTGTTTGCTGCAAACTACATCGCCATTTAGGCCAAAAGGCTTTGTTGACGAAGCAATCGATAAGTTTATTAGCGACGATGCCGATAGCTTGATTTCGGTTGTGCCGGTGCCGCACGAATTCAATCCGCACTGGGTGTTTGTTCCAGGCACTGATGGCATGCTGCGGCTGGCCACCGGTGAAAAAGACATTATAGCCCGTCGTCAATTGCTGCCACCAGCCTATATTCGCGACGGCAGCATTTATTTGGTAAAAACGGACGTTATAAATCAAAAGCAATCGTTTTATGGCGACAAGATAGCCTGGATTTGCTCCAACCCAGAGTTTTATGTAAATATTGATACGCCAAAAGACTGGGTGCTGGCAGAGGAAAAACTAATGAATTGGAAAAAACATGCAGCTATCCATTTTGATTAGAAATAAAAATGAAGCCAAGCAGCTTAAAGCCACTTTGCGGGCGTTGGCGTTGCAAAAAACCAGCTTCCCCTACGAGGTATTTATACTTGATAATGCTTCTACCGACCATTCGTTAGAGGTGGCCCGAGAGTTTGGGTGCAGAATCGGAACAGTGCCCAAAGGAGCGTTTAGCTATGGCGCATCACTCAATACTGGTATTGCTGCTTGCGAGGGAGAGATAATTCTGCTACTCAGTGCTCATATAATTTTGCTAAACAATGATTTTTTGGAGCAAATGGTAAAATGTTTTTCCAACTCCAGCATTGCTTTTGCCCGTCCTACCAACGTTGGCAAAGCAGCGCTGGTTATGGACGCTCAAGATGGCCACTCCTATACACACCTTGATGTTGATAGCACTATAAGCGAGCAAAATGAGCAACTGCGACGCCAGTGGTTTACCCTGCTTATTGCCAATTGTAGTGCAGTACGCCGCTCTGTTGCCATTCAGTTTCCCTTTGACCCGCACATAGAAGCCAATGAAGACAAGCTTTGGAGCAAATCGGTATTACTAGCTGGATACAAAGGCGTGCACAATCTGCCATGCTACTACCACTACAGTAAAAAAAACACTCCACAACAACGGTTGGCTATCGACTTTAAAGAACTGAAAACCAAGGCCGAAATTTTGGGCGATCCATACTTTACAGGTACCAGAATTGGTTTTGTATTTCGATCCTTTGTGTACGCTTGCCAAATGTACTGGCCACGAATTGCCAGTGAGACTGCCTTGGCGATTAATCTTGCCAAGTTAGGTCGCCGTTCTAAAATTTATAACACGTAAATCGGTGATGGCAAGATTTCTTAGTGCGGGATTTTGCACGAGGCCTTTTAAACGAATAAAAAGACGATTATGTGCGGAATAGCCGGAATTATTGGTAACGCCCCGCAGCCCCAGCAAACCCTAAGGCGTATGCTGGATGCGCAGCAGCATCGTGGACCCGATGCCGCGGTTCAGAAACATTGGGCTGGCAAGGCGGCCCTAGGGCACAATCGGCTGAGCATCATTGATCTTCAAGAGTCCGCCAACCAGCCCATGGCATCTGCCAGCGGCCGCTATACAATTGTATTTAATGGTGAAATTTATAACTATATAGAGCTTAGGGGCGAGTTACCGCAATATCATTTTGTAACCCAAAGCGATACTGAGGTACTGCTGGCCGCAGTAGAAACTTGGGGCATTGAGCGCACACTTCCTAAGCTAAATGGCATGTTTAGTTTTGGCATATACGATGCGCACGAGGATACCTTTTGGGCGGCCCGCGACCGCTTTGGGGTAAAGCCATTTTATTACCATACCAATGGCGGTGTTTTGTGGTTTGCCAGTGAGCCCACTACGCTATTTGCAGCAGGCATACCTAAGCTTCCAAATAATGCGGTTTGGGCATCGTATTTTGCCCATGGGCACTATGGCCAACCACACCAAACATTTTGGCAAGGCATTGACCAGCTGCCTGCGGGTACATTGTTAAAATGGCAGAAAGGCAACCTTGTAATGCGCCCATGGTACAGCTTTCAAGAAACTGTAGAGCAGCTGCAGCAACAGCCCAATAGCCACTGGGAAGAAGAATATCGAAGCTTACTGAAAGAAGCGGTTGAACTTAGATTTAGGGCCGATGTGCCTGTGGGCTTTAATCTAAGTGGCGGTTTGGATAGTAGCACTTTGTTGGCCTTAGTTAATGCTTCGTTTCCTGGCAATAGTGCCATTGAAGCCTTTACTTTTACCACGGGCGATGAGCGGTACGACGAGCTTCCGTGGGTGCAGCAAATGTTGCAACGAACCGCCAACCCCTTGAATGTTTGCCAACTTAACGTAGAGGACGTACCAGCATTGGCCGCGCAAATGAGCCGCCACCAAATGGAGCCCTTTGGCGGCTTTCCTACTTTGGCATACAGCAATCTGTTTAAAACCGCTCGCCAAAAAGGAGTACTGGTACTTTTAGATGGGCAGGGCATGGATGAGGCCTGGGCCGGTTACGACTACTATACCAACAACAGTGGTAGCGTGGTGCAGGGCGTAGTTGGAAGCCCCGTGTTTGCAGAAGTACTCGATGGAGATTTTTTGCGGCTTGCCCAACAAGAACAATTGCCTCAACCCTTCGACAACAGACTACAAAACTTGCAATTTCGCGATCTTTTTTATACCAAGATTCCAAGAGCCTTGCGGTTTAACGATAGAGTAAGCATGATGCATAGCACAGAATTGAGAGAACCCTTTTTAGACTATAGGTTAGTAACGCTAGCATTTAGCCAACCCGAGGCCCTAAAAATCAGGGATGGTCAACGCAAGTGGATGTTGCGTAATATTGCCCGCGAAATGTTGGGCGACACACTGGCATTGGCTCCAAAAAGGGCCTTGCAAACACCACAGCGCGAGTGGCTGGCCGGACCACTGGCAGATTGGGCTGCTGCGCATATCGAAAAATTTAGCCAAATGAATTGGGTAGATGGTAAACAAGTGATGGCCGCATGGCAACGCTACCGCACTGGAAGTGCCGATAACAGTTTTTACATTTGGCAATGGATTAATGCCGCGCTCATTTTTAATAGTAATGAATAAGAAGACCATTAGGGCGCAAAAAAAGTTTGTTGCTTGAGTGCTTGCCTATCAGTGGGCATTGTGAGCAAAAAATAGATTCAAAACGGTGAGATGATGAGAAAGCAGAAAAAAGTGTTGGTACTAAGCAGTTCGTTGTTAACAGACAGAGTGTTGCTATTTAGCACTTTTTCGGAAGCGTTGGTACCACATGCAGAAGCCGAAGTATGGTTGAGTAGCTACCCCCAAAACGTTGCGCTTTGGAAAAGTAAAGGTTTTGTAGCAGCTGGTTTCCCTGCTGTAAACCGGCTTTCTACCTTTTACAATTTATTAAAAAAGATAAATAATTATGCTTGGTCGGTAAGGCTAAATGCAGTTAGCATTAAAAGTCTGCAACGGTTGAATAAAGAGCTGGGGGCAGAAGACCATGGGCCTTTGCCGCTGCGCTGGGCAAGCAAACTTGCAATTGTGCTGGGTAAGATAATAGGGCATTTGGGGTTGCAAAGTTTTTTTGAGAAGATACTTTTGCCGCGCTTGGTACACGCAGCCAATTCCCCCGAGGCCCGAACCAGGTTGCAAGCCGCCAAGCCCGATTTGCTGGTAACTACTAACCCAATGTGGGGTTTGGAAACTGCCGTGGCATTGGAAGCGCAGGCATTGGGTATCCCGATATTTTCGTTCATTCCAAGTTGGGACAATATTACCACAAAAAGTAGATTTGCCTTTAAAGCTGTTGCGTATTCGGTGTGGAGTAACTTGCGCAAAGAAGAACTCTACACCTACTATCCCTATACACAAAATAAAGCGGTGTATGTAATTGGAGCGCCTCAGTATGATGTGTTTTTTATGCCTCAATACGAGGAGTCTAGGACAGATTTTTGCCAAAAAAATGGGTTGGACCCCCAACTGCCAATAGTGCTTTATGCTTTGGGATCGCCCATGTTTATAAAAAGCGAGTTAGCAACCGCCTTGGACGTGATTAGTGCCATGAACCAAGCGGGAAAACTCAACCGGTATCAGGTTTTGGTGCGGCCTCACCCGCACAAGCAAAACAATGAGCTGGTTGCCGAGTTGGCCAGCTTTCACCGAAACGTACACATTCAAGATGTTGGCGGTGCAGGTTTGCCATCAGAAAAACGTAGTCAGTCTGAAGTAAAAATAATAGACTGGATTAGTACCATTAAACATGCCGATGTAATTGTTAACCTGTCGAGTACCATTTTGCTCGACGGCGCCATGTTTGATAAAACATCGCTCAATATTAATTTTGACCATAGCCCAGAAGGTACTTACAACCAGTTTATAAAGCAGTTGCGCACCTGGCCCCACTTAAAAACGGTAAGTGATAGCGGAGCGGTGCTTTATAGCAACGCGGTAAGTGAAGTGCTATCTAATATTGATGAGGTGTTGGAAGCGCCGGCCACGCGTTTGGAACAGATTAAGCGCTTACGTACCACTATTGTAAATAATGAGGATGGTCAGTCGGGCGTAAAAATGGCGAATGCCATCCTTAACTGTCTGCATTTACAAGCCAAGTAAAACTGTTCTAGAAAAACATATTGCAAACTAGAAACGGCAACACCCTACCCACACAGCATGTCAAATAAACCCAAAATACTCATTCTTAGCAGCTCACTCTTTACCGACCGAACGCTGCTTTACAGTACCATGGCACCATACTTGGTGCAGCGTGCTAAAGTAGAAGTTTGGGTTAGTTCGCTGCCTGCTAATGCCCAACTGTGGCAGCAAAAAGGGTATTTGGCACTTCCCTTTCCTAAGGTTAACGACTTTAAGGAGCGCCTTAATTTGCTGCGTGAAATTAACCATACCGCATGGGCTTATGCGCTACCGGCTCCTGCCATATTGGGCATGCGCCGCTTCAATAAAAAAAATCTCAATCTGCCTAATAATTATAAATATTGGCATTTTTTTCCTTTTATCACATTTTGGATTGGACGCTTGTTGGGTTTTCTTAGGCTGCACCGTTTTTTTGAACAATGGTTAATGAAAAAAACCGAGCGGGCTAACCGCAGTACAGAGGCAGCTGAAAGGCTTAGGCAGCTCAAGCCGGACCTGCTTGTTACCACAGGGCCTATGTGGCTTTACGACGCAGCCGTGTGCATAGAGGCGAGGCAACAGGGCATACCCATTTTTTCTTTTATCCCCAGCTGGGATAATATTACCACAAAAAGCCGCTTTACTTACTACAGCAATGCTTACGGTGTGTGGAGCAATGTGCGTACCCAAGAGTTGCATAAGTACTATCCATACACTAAAACAAAAAAAGTATATCCCGTAGGGGCGCCGCAATACGATGTTTTTTTTGAAGAAAAGTATCGGGTTTCGAGGTCCGCCTTTTGCCAAAGCTATGGCCTAAATTCCGACCTACCCATAGTGCTTTGGGGCCTTGGGTCGCCCATTTTTATAAAAAGCGAATTTGAAAGCGGCTTTTACGCGCTTCAGAAAATGCGGCAAACAAAACAGCTTGATAGCATTCAAGTGTTGGTGCGGCCTCACCCCAATAAAGATAATTGGGAAATGTTTGATGCGCTAAAGGGTTTTCATCCCAACGTGGTATTGCAGCAAATTACACAAGAGGGTGTAAATACAGCAAAGCGCTCGCAAACCGAGGTTGAAATTGCTGATTGGATAAATACAATTTTACACTGTGATGTAATATTGAATATGACTTCTACAATTTTGCTTGATGGCGTATTCTTTGACAAGCCATCTGTAAACATAGCCTACGATGACACGCCGGGGGCTGTGTATGATGCGTTTCTAAAATCAATAAATGCCACTTGGCCCCATGTAAATTCAGTGGTACGCTCTGATGCTTCTGAATATGCTGATAACACAGATGAGTTGATAAGCGCTATTTTTGACGCCTTGCAGCAACCTGAAAAAAAGCGCAACCAGCGCAAACAACTGTGGATTGATATTGTGAACAACCCCAATGGGAGGGCAGGCGAAGCCATGGCCATGGCGATTTTGCAAACAGCTAAAGACCACCAAAAGCAAATAAAATGATTGAGATACGGGTGGCAGAAATGGCAGACTATGACTTGCTACTGCCTTTTTATAAAAATGCTTACCGCGCAGGGCACCCACTTCTAAATGCTGATTTTTACAATTGGCAATTTGGCGATGCGGCGTGTGGTAGATCCATCATCGCAGTTGAAAATCAATTGGTTGTAGGTCATTTAGGATGCTTGTTTGCCGACGGTTTTACTTGGCTTACCAATTTGTCTCTTACGGAGAACCATCGTTCGGGGTCGTTGGTGCTTTCTATGTATAGCCGTGCAAAAGCTTTTGGTTTGCCGCTAGCAACCACAAATGCCAGCGCAGCCCTTGTGGCTCTGTACAGGCGGCTAAGGTGGTATCGCCAGCCAAACCTAGAGCGTTTTTGTTGTATAAATCCGCGGCTTGCTGGCGCTCCGGTGCTGCAACTGATGGCGCCTGTTTCGCACCGCTGCGGCAGATTGCCCACACCTGCCAAACATAGGTATTGGCAGCAACCTGGTTTGCAAGGTATTGCACTTGACAATGGATCTACAGCTGTTTTGCAGCCCAATTGCGGCGGGGCACGCCTAGTAGATTTGAAACAGCCTGCAGAAACAGCCGCGCAGTTGTTTGAATGTGGCTATAGTTGGGTAGATTATGTTACCAGCTGGAACGACCCCATAATTGACCAACTGCAAGCACCACTTTGGCAACCCGAAAAGGAAAGTATCGTACCCTGGTATATAAACCCAATAATCTTGGGTAGCCAAAGTGAAATTACTGTTTTTTCTAACACGCCTCTACCACGAGACTTCATTATTAAACGTTATCATTCCGACCACGGAAGGGTACCAACCTTATAAAAAAGCGTATGATAGACCTACTAACAATCGTAAATACAGTGCTTGAAAACAAGGGCCTGCCTGCCATTTCGCAGTTGCTGCCCCACCAAAAATTGCGCGACGACCTCGGGTTTGACTCCTTTGACCTGGCCGAGCTTACTGTGCGTATTGAAGATGCTTGTGGCATAGACGTTTTTGCCACAGGAATAATTGAAACCGTGGGTGAAATTGAAGTTAAACTAGCCGCATGACAATAGGCTACAACCTAGTGATAGCAAATGCTAACGATGAAACAGCGTTAAGTTGGGAAGAATTATTAGCGTATGTAAATACCCCGCAAACATTACATAATGTATTGCATATCAACACTTTGAAAGAGTTGGTGTTGGGTATGTGCATTCGTTTGGTAAACAATGCGCCCATTGTGCTACTTGATGGCGTTTTAGCAGAGGCTATACCAAGTATGAGTGCTGAAAACACAACGGAAGTTTTACATGTTGCTAGCCGACCAATTGCCAATGTTCAGGAATTACGGACTGCCATACAGGCATCTAATTCCACGGTATGTATTTTTACTTCTGGCACTACGGGCGAGCCTAAGCAAGTGCGTCACACCGTAGCAAGCCTAACCCGAACCGTACGCACAGGTGCAAAGTACGCCGAAAATATATGGGCATTTGCGTACAACTATACCCACATGGCAGGGCTTCAGGTGTTTTTTCAAGCCGTGCTTAACGGCAACACCATGGTTGATGTTTTTGGCAAGTCCAAGACTGATGTAGTAAATGACATAACAGCCAACCATGTTACCCACATTTCAGCAACGCCAACTTTTTTTAGACTACTGTTGCCGCTGCCAGAGCAGTTGCCAAGTCTAAAAAAGCTCAGCGTAGGGGGCGAAAAATCAAGCGAGGCCTTAATTGCTGCTTTGGTAGCCGCTTTCCCCAAAGCCAGCATAAACAACATTTACGCCAGTACCGAGGCGGGTACGCTGCTTCACGCCCATGGTTCCGATTTTGCCATACCGACACATTTATCTCAATTTATTTGTATTAGAGATGGTCAACTGTGTGTTCATGCAAGTTTACTGGGACATAGTTCTAGTATAGTTCTTAATGATGACTGGTTTGAAACCGGAGATTTGGTAGAATTTACAGATGATACCCAATCGCGTTTTAGGTTTGTCTCGCGTCAGTCTGAAATTATAAACGTGGGCGGAAATAAGGTGAGTCCCCACGAGGTGGAAGATGCCATTTTAGCCCTACCCGAAGTTACCCAAGCCAAGGTGTATGCCAGATTCAATTCTATTTTAGGCAACCTGCTTGTAGCCGATGTGGTTAGTAAAAACCCAACTGTATCTGAAAAATGGATACGCGATGCCCTGTCTCAACGGCTTCAGGACTTTAAAATACCCAGGAAGGTTAACTTTGTCAGCCAAATATCTTTAACCCGAACCGGCAAACTCCAGCGATGATGAACAGCCCTAAAAATATTTTAGTTACAGGCGCTTCACGAGGGGTGGGGGCAGCCATTTGCCGAACCTTGCTGCAAGAAGGCCATACGGTGTTTGGCGTAAGCCGAACACTAAGTGCCGAAATAACGGCCATGCAATCGGACTATAGCGATACTTTTTTTTTCAAAAGTGTCGATTTGGCCAACACATCTGCCATGCGGACTGCATTGTTTGTTGATTTTTTAGACAACAGTAAACCGCTGCATGGGTACGTAAACAATGCTGCACAAGCCTACGACGATTTGATTACGAACTTGTCAGAAGAGAAGCTGCAATCAATGTTTTCGGTAAACGTGCTTTCGCCAATGATGATAACCAAGTATGCTATTAGAAACATGATACTAAACAGGGTACAGGGCAGCATAGTACACATTTCGTCGGTTAGTGCGCATACGGGCTATAAGGGGCTAGCCATGTATGCGGCCAGTAAAGGGGCCATTGAAGCCTTTTCGCTTACTACTGCCCGCGAGTGGGGCGAAAAAGGCATACGCAGCAATTGCATTGTGGCCGGGTTTATGGAAACCGAAATGAGCATTGGCCTTTCACCCGACCAAAAAAATAGAATTTATAACAGAACCAGTCTAAAGAAGGCTACCAGTATTCAATCGTTGGCAGATACCGTATCTTTTTTACTTAGCCACAAAGCGGAATCAATCACCGGTACCAATGTGTTTGTGGACAATGGTACCATATAAAATTTGTTAGTTCGTGCATACCATTTCTATAAATAAGGTTGAAAAAGCAACCATCGTACTGCTTATACCAAGGGGAGAAGCCATTCGAAATTTTATTTACTCGGGCATTGCAGATGAGCTACGCAAGCAGTATCGTTTGGTGTTTTTGTCTATTATTCCAAATAATAGCGTCGAAAGTCTGCTCCGCTCTAAATGCGACGCCTTTTACGAATTGGAGGCCAAGCCCAAACTTACGTATGCCACCAGGTTGTTGATAGATCAAACAGACCTTGCTCATAACCGATACCTTTGGTCCGAAGCTTCTAAACTGCGTTGGAAACTTCGCGATGCCGAAGCCAGAGGTATTAGAGCTGGCATTTCTGACGATACAAACAAAGCAATGAATGCGGCACGGTACAAGGGTAGTACTAAGTTAGTGGTGCAAATGAAATTAAAGAAATTTGTAGCCCGTTTAGCCGCCAATGCAACTGTATTGAAGTGGCTTGATGGGGTGCTGTACACCCTAGCCGGCAAGGAGCCCGAGGTTAGGCGATACCAACAATTATTGGCAGATATTAGCCCCGTTTTGGTGTTTAACACCTCGCACATTCATTCACTTAATACCTACCCGGTCATGCAGGCAGCCAAAATAAATGGTGTTGCCACAGCAGCGTTTCTTTTTTCATGGGACAATCTTACCAGCCAGGGGCGCATTTTTCCGCACTCCAATTTTTACCTCAGTTGGAGCCAAAAAATCAAAAATCAGTTGTTGGATATTTATCCCAACATAGCCAATCAGCAAGTTTTAGTAACCGGTACTCCCCAGTTTACTTTCCATTTTGATGCACGCAAATACTCACCGCGAGAAGACTTTTTGGCCAAGCTCGGACTTTTGCCACAAGAAAAATATGTGTTGTATTCAGTCGGTCTAAGCCATAACATACCTTTTGAAGATGTTGTAGCCGAACGTATTGCCGATATGTTACCTGCAATTGACCCCAGTTTACGACTGGTGATTAGAACCTACGCCAAAGACCCCACTAAATCCTTCGAGGTTTTGGCAGCCCGCCGTCCCGATATCATTATCCCCCCTGTTACTTGGATACCCCAGTTTCAAACGCCAAGCGAAGATGATCAAGTATTGTTTACCAATTTGCTGCTCCATTGTACCATAGGGGTTAATGTAGGCAGTACCGTATCGCTAGAGTTAGCCATGTTTGATAAGCCGGTAATTTATGTGGGCTATGACCCTCCTGGCAAAGACATTCGGCCCATTTCGTACAAGCATATTCTCGACTTTGACCACTTGCGCCCCATTGTAAAAAGTGGCGCATTTGCTTATGCAAATTCGGAGGCCGATATGCAGCAATACCTTTCCAACTATTACACACACCCCTCTACTGATAGGGAGAAGCGGAGGGCCTTGATAGAAGACTTTTTTGAAGTTGATGCCTCAACAGATAGTAAGCTGCGACATACAGATACACTGGTGGCAGCCATCAAACAGATTGCCGAGCACGGTAAATCGCTATCTAATTAAGGTCGCAGGCCATTTTAAACCATCGTTACCTATGCTCGCAGCACTTAATTTTCATTACATCCGACCACAAGACGCCTACAACGGCAAGGGTGTTTTTGGCGTAACACCCGAAGCGTTCTACGCCCAATTGCGCTTACTCCAAGAATTTGGGACTTTCATATCGGCACAGGAAATACCCTTGGTTTCTCAACTGCCTTTGGCAAACAAAGATCTCTTTTTTCACATTACGTTCGACGATGGCTTGCGCGAACAGTATGAATACGCAGTGCCCATTTTACGTGAACTTGGCCTCTCGGCCACTTTTTTTTTAAATACCGAAAATTTTGTTGAGCAGAAAGTTTCCACCGTGCACAAAATTCATTTGCTGCTACAATATATTGACGGTGAGCTACTTATGGCGGAAGCAATTGCGAGATTAGAGCAAAGCACCGCAAATGCAGATAGCTTTAGATTAAAGGCAATGGAGCACTATTTTTATGATAGCTCCGAGACGGCTATTTTTAAATACTTACTTAATTTTATAGTACCGCCCAACCAGCAGGCTGCTATGGTAGATAATCTGTACGCTTATTTTTTAGCAGATGAGCACCCTAACATAGACCTTTATATGAGCGAAGGTCAGATTGATGATTTAATGAATAGCCATCAAATTGGATCGCATGGGCATTCGCACAAACCAATGGGCCTACAACAAAAATGCGATTTGATTGAAGATTTTTCAATTTCACAAAATTGGTTCCGTCAAAAAAACTACATGCCGACTATTATCAGCTATCCCTACGGTAGCTACGAGTCTTTGCCAACAGGCGCCATTGATGTTTTGCCATCAAATTTTAAAATTGGTTTTTCAATGGAGCGTGTTGCAAATGCACTTCCGTTATCTAACCCACTTTTTTTGGGAAGGTACGACTGTAACGATTTACCGGGTGGAAAGGCGCCCCTGTTATCAGAAGCCGATTTAAAGGCTCGCAATTTAAAAACAACTTCATGGTTTGCCTAGCTGCTGATGGACCCAATTGCTTACCACATAAACCTTCGAGCCAGCACATACACCAAACCAGCCGTTGGAGTTGGCATTGTAAAATTTTAAAATCAGCATAGGTGAAAAAACTACTGCTTCTTACACATGTTAACCCTTTTTCGGGCCAATCGGGCCAGGCCCAAAGGGTAAGATACACGCTACAAGCCTTGCAGCAACATTTTAATGTGCACCTGGTGTACGGTACCTACGCCGAAAAAGAAAAACAGCATTTCTTAAATGATGGGGTGAAAAATAGCTTTAGCGGCACTGCCTCGGTCATTACTAGCCGGCGTCATTTCGGGCACTATCTGGGTGCGCTTTTTTCCGAATATTTTATTGGGTTAAAGTCTTCCAATTATTTTATTGCCCGGTTGTTTGGCTATCGCCATTTGCAACATCATGTACGGCTAAGCGACTATGATGTTGTTTTTTTCGAATATTGGCACGCCTATAAAACGGCCCAGCTTATTCGTCGTTACCACCCCAACATCACCACCATTTGCGACACGCACAACATACTAAGTGCCACTTATAGCCTTTACGTAAATGCGCACCCCGTCAAAAAGTTGTTTCCTACTTGGTTTAAAAAAAGGTACAGCCATGTCGAATTTCGGGTTGCGCTACCTTCATTTCAGTATATTGTGGCCATTAATTTGGCTGAGTACGACACATTGGTACATGCCTTTAATAGTGAAACCGTGTGGTATTGCCCCATGGGCGTAGATTTGAGTTTGTTTGCACAAGCAGCACCTTATGCGCCCAACAAACCGTTTGTGGTACTATACTATGGTGGCTTGGGGTCGCAGCACAACCAACAGGCTGCCGTTGAAGTGTATAAAACCTTTGTTGAACCTGCTGTTAACCAAGGGTTAAACGTAAAGTACAAAATAGTGGGCAGCAATCCTCCAGCACATTTTGTCCAGCAATTTAATAGCGATGTGGTTAGCGTAATAGGCTATTGCAGCAGTTTAACCGATGCGTTTGCCGGCGTTTCGCTTGCCATTATCCCATGGAAGGGTAAATATGGCTTTAGAAGCCGCTTAATTGAGTTGTCGGCTTGCGGCATTCCCATTTTTACCAGCGCTGATGCGGTTTGGGGCATGGGTTATACCCACCAAACCAATGCCTACATCTTCGATAGTATGGATGCAGACGCTTACAAATTCTTCACAGGCTTGTATCAAAACTCAGACGATTTGCTGGCTGTAAGCAAAGCCGCTAGTCGTTTTGTGAATGAACAGTATGCTTATGAAAATACATACTTGGCGTTTAGCCAAAAGCTACAGCAGCAAATAGCGGCCGCACCCCACTAGTTTTTTTGCACTTACGGAAAGGGTTAAACGCTCAATATGTAGCTTTGTACAGGAACGCATCCAACCATCCAACACGTAGATACAAGTTCAAAAGTTAGGCCATTCACATACTTTGCAGTCATTAATACGCTTACATGAAACTCGTTGTTTTTTCGCACAAGGTTTGCTGGCCCTCTGCCGCTTCGCCCATTGGCCATGCTACCGATGGAGGGTTTGTATTTCATATGCAAGCCATGGCTGGTATTTTTAATGTGGTAAACGTAGTTGTGCCAGTGGATAAACCTGCGCCAAATGGCGAGGTGCCTTTTACCCACACCAACATTAGCATACTGCCCGTAGCACCCATACGGCAAAAAGGTATTTACCGAAAGTTATACGTACCCATTTGGCTTATTCGGCATTTTGGCAAGTTTTATAATGCCATAAAAAATGCCGACGCCGTGCATGCACCCATACCCGGCGATATTGGCACCATTGGCATGCTTATGGCACACGCCATGGGTAAGCCGCTTTTTGTGCGCCACTGTGGCAACTGGATGGTGGCAAAAACTCCAGCTGAAAAGTTTTGGAAATGGTACATGATAAAGTATGCCGGTGGTAAGCGGGTGTTTTTTGCAACGGGTGGGGGAGAAGCACCACCTGCATTACAAAATCCCAATTTAGAGTGGATATTTTCATCGTCGCTGAGCCACCAAACACTTCCCGAAAATGCTAAACGTAGTGTGCCGGGTACTCACCCCGAATTGCGGCTGCTAATTGCCTGCCGGCAGGATGAGCAAAAAGGAACCGGACGCGTAATTGAGGCCCTCAAGTTGCTGCCCCAAACCATGGCCATTTCTTTTACGGTAATTGGTGAGGGCAATAGTCTAGCCCAGTTCAAGCAGCTGGCCGAGCAAGGTAAGCAAAACCACCGGGTAAAGTTTTTAGGTAAACTTTCGCATAAAGACGTGATAGCCCAAATGAAAACGGCCGATGTGTTCTGTTATCCTACACGAGCTTCCGAAGGTTTTCCCAAGGTGGTACTTGAGGCCATGAGCTGTGGCCTCACCATTATGGCCAATCCCGTTTCGGTTTTAAAAACGCTTATACCAAGCAGCCAGGCTGGTATTTTACTGTTGAACGATAGCGCCGAAACCATTGCCGAAGGCATTGCCGATCTGTACAACAACCGAAAAATATTGCAAACCAATGCCGAAAATGGCTGCCACTTTGCACAGCAGTTCTCTTTGGAAGCATGGGCAAATACCATCAGAAATAAAATGGAGCAGGCTTGGGGCCGCTCCACCCTTGATTAAACGCTAAAAGCTCAGGGTGCTACAACATACTAAAGCCGTTTGTAAGAACCGCTTTAGGCAAGCTACGGCTCTAACCGTTAAATGATCTAAACTGTTGGTGTTTGCTCCTAATCAACGCAAGCAGTAGCGTGTAAGTTTTTTTGCGTTTTAACATAACCGGGTTATTATACAGTAGCCAACACAGTTTCTTGTAGTTTTTTGCAGCAAACTCAATTCTAATTTTCTTTATCACTAAATCAAAGGCACGGTTCTGTTTCCCCTGAAACCGCTTTTCAATAAGTGCGGCCTTCTCTACCTCGGTTTTGCTGGTATGCTCATTAAGCAGGCGTTCAAATATTTTTCGGTTGCCCACCATATCGGCACTGCGCGACACCGAATTGATAACATAAGAGTGAAAGTACAACGGATAGTCGTACACAGCCAAACGGTGTGTTTGCAGCAATTTAAACTGCAGCGGCAGTTCGGAACCTGTTATGGATTCGTCGTAGTAGCCAGCCTGCGCCACACAGGCTGTGCGGTACACAAAAGCAGGGTCGCTTATGCGCAACTGGCCGCTTATGCGATTGTCAACCGATATAAAACTTGTATTACGGGTTAGTGTTGAGCTCGTGTAAATTATATTTCGGTGATTGTCGGCCATATACCCATAGTCGCAGGTAATGCCGGCTAGCGTGTCATCTTTTTCCAAGGCTGCAATCAGAATTTCCAATCGGTTTGCTGCCGTTTTATCATCGGCATCCATACGAGCCAAATAGGGCGTGTTCACCATACGCGCCAGTTTGTTTGCGGTGCCTAAAAAGCCGGCATGCTCATATTCAAATAGTTTTATTCGGGCATCATCAAAGCCTTCCACAATGGCTTTGGCCGCAGCATCGGGTCCATCTAAGCCAACCAAAAGTTCAAAATCGGGGAAGGATTGTGCCAAAATACTTGAAATGGCCACCTCTAAGAAAGGCGATTTATACACGGGCATTATTACAGTACAAAGTGCCATTAGATGCTATTTTTTTTTGAGATACAGGCCTATGAGTCTCAGTTTTATCCTAAGGTCGGTATCCAAGTATAATGCTTCGAGTAACTGCTGCTTGGCCGACATCTTATCCCCTGCGGCATAAAATGTTCGGGCAGCGTTAAAAGCCGACTTAGCCACTTTGTTGTTCATGTGTCGGATAAACCATTTTCTATCGCCGGCATCTACGTAATCCTGTACGATAGTTTTAAAGCGCTTTAGGTCGCGTAGGTTTTCGCCGCTTTTTACATGGCGGCTGGTGTTTGATTTGGTGTGTACGCGGTAGCTTGCCAGCGCTTTGGGGCTGTAGGCTACGGCGTAGTGTGCCGCAATGCGGGTCCACATCTCCCAATCTTCGCACCAGGCCAGTCGGCTGTCAAACATGCCTATGGTTTCGTAAACGCTACGTCGTACAATTATCGAGGGTGTTTGCACCCATTGCCGCTGTAACATAAGTTTGAAAAAGTTATTTACAACACCCGCCATCGGCGCTACCTGAACGGATGATTTAAACACTTTGTCATACTCGTCAATAACTTGGTTTGCACAAAAAGCAGCACCAACGGCTTCGTTGGCTTCCAGCATAGGTAACAGCGTAGCATAAAAGCCTGGCTCAACCTTATCATCGCCATGTAGCAAATGGAGGTATTTACCCTTGGCGCGGTTCATGCAGGTTTCAAAATTTTTGGTGTGGCCACCATTTTGAACCTGCCGGTAAAAATGAACACGACCATTGCCCAACTCATTTGCCACAGCTTCCGGGTCGTCGGTAGAGCAGTCGTCCACTACTTCTATCTGCATCAAATTACTGCCCATATCCTGTTCGAGTACGCTGGCCAGGGCTGTTCGCAAATAGGTAGCACAATTAAACGTAGGTATCATGACCGAGATTAGCGGCCGCGGTGTGGCGGAGTCCCCACATGGGCTCAACAGCTTAACAAATTGATGTGGCGTACCCATCGCAGTGGTCTAAATTTTGGTTTGTCCTATAGCCTTCATCCATTGATAAATGCCCGGAATTAAGTCGCAATAATACGTCTTTCGCTTTAGCAACTCATTGCGCTTTTCCCTACGTCGGATGTCGGCAATGGGATCGAATGGATAAAATGGTTTGGTTACAAAAAGCACCAGTTCAATATAGTATTGCGAATACTTGAATTTGCCAATTTCGTTAGCAATAAGTTGGCGGCACTGTTGCTGCGACAAATGAATGTTGGCATGAACGCGTAGCATCAGCCAGGTTACGGCACTACACCTTCCGTTCAGTGCGGCTTGCTCTATCAAATTGTCCCAGGTTACTCTTCCACCGCTTAAGTCGTGGGTAAACTGCAGGGCATCGTCGAAATACAGCTTGAAGCCGGAGGTGTTTAGGGCAATGGCCAACTCGGTGTCGGCGCCCAAGGCCTTGCCACTGGTTCTGGCGTTTATGAAGCTAAAGCCTGCTGCCGTAAGCCTCCTCCATGCCGATTTGCGCAACACCGACCCGGCACCCCAAATACTAAACTGACCGTGGCCGTAGTATCCGGACTGTTCAACGGGCTTGGCACACACATAGTGCACTTTGTACTTTTCGAACCATTTGGGTATGGGCTCGTCATTTAACCAAGCATGGCCCCAACCGCCCAATAAACCAATATCGGGATTACTCAAAAATCGGGCTTCTACCAACTGGAGGTAGTTTTCATTGAGCCAGTTGTCGTCGTCGCACATTACCATCAGCTCGTAGCGTGCCGCGTTGTAGCCACACTCAAGGGCGTTGCCATGGCCTGGCCTTGGCTCTTCAACACAGGTTAGCTTTAGGTTGGTGTTTAGCTCGTCCCAAACCTGGTTAGCCACTGCCACTGTATCGTCGCTGCTGTTATTGTTTATAAGCACCACCTCTACAGGCCACTGGGTTTTGGTGGGCAGTAGCCGGGCCAAATGCTGTAGCGTGGGCGTTATTTTTTTGGCACTGTTGTAGCAGCAAATAAGGATGCTGACGCCATCAACAAGTGCCGGTTGATCCGTGTTTTTAGACATTTGAAATTGGAATGGGTGTAGTTAAAGTAGTTGGTGAGAACGAATGCTTCGTTGCCGGGGCTAACTTTAGCACTTGTGTAAGCAGGGTTTTCATGTATTTGTTTTGCATTATTACAGCCAAGCAGAACCAGTAAAAAAAACGACGCTTGCTAACGTGTTTTAAGAAGGGCTTATGTTTTAGCACTGTCCAAGGGGTAGATTTTTCGCCATTTTTATAGGGCTGAAAAATAAAGTAACGCCTTAACATTATTTGAAACTCCATAAATGTGGCCGAATCTGCAGCGTGAAACATAGGTTCAGCCGCCACTACCGCAGCAAATGCTTTAGTGCGATAGGCAGCGGAACGATTGTTTCCTGATATTTTAATAGCATTTGTACCAGTGCGATAATAATTATCGGCAACCGTATGTGGATCTTTTGCGTAGCTGCCAGCATTTACAATGGCTCTTATATGTAGCTCCCAGTCTTGCCAGCATTTTAGTGTTTCGTTCCAGCCACCAATGGAGTTAAAAAAAGCCTTGCGCCATAGCACTGCATTAGGCGACCATGGAGTATCCAAACTGGCAAAACGCATCAAGTCGGGTAAATTCGGCTTGTTTAGTAGGTTCCACAGCAGATGCGTATCGCCAAGTTTTTTGCTAAAAAGCGCGGTGTGGGTAACATAAAAGTCTTGCTTGGGCTGTGTGGCAGCCAACTGTAAGCGGTATTCAAGGCAGTTGGGGGAAAGTAAATCATCGGAGTCTAAAAAAATGAGCCAATCAAACTTAGCCAAGCTTGCACCAAAATTGCGGGCGCCGCACCCTCCGTTGGGTATGTGCGATGGGCGCTCATGCAAACTAAATCGGGAGTCTTGGGCAATCAATTTTCGTGCAACAGCCACTGAATCATCAGTGCTACCATCGTCCACTAAAATACACTCGTAGTTTTTAAAAGTTTGGTGTTGTACCGAAGCAATTGTTTCTGGCACAAGCAGGCACCGGTTGTATATGGGAACGATAATTGAAACCATCGTTATGCTTCTGAACTAAAAAAATATGCGCGTATAGCGGTGCTTATGGCAATGTCAACATATTGTTGAGACTAGCTGGTGATTCCTTTCCCACACCGGCTATAAAACTGATCTGGCGTACGAAAAAAAACTCCTATTAAAATGGAACGTGCCAACTCCAGTGTCGGGTATCGGATGCGGTTTTTTGCAATGCTACACATGCACCGTTTACACCCAACTCAAAGTCGGTTTTTAAAATATCTTCCCGCAAATAAGCTGCTGAATAGGGCAGGCTTTTTAACATGGACAATCGCTTTTGGCGAATGGATGGTGCTGCATTACTAGGGAATGTCTCTAGCACTTTGTAATTAGGAAACTGCGCCAAGTAACGCAACAGCTTTCGAATCCCTGGAAACTTAACATCGTCAAAAACGATAATGCCGCCTACGTCCAGTAGTTTGTCGATGTAAAAAAAATCGACCAAAAGCCAGTCAAATTGCTTTGTAGAATCCACGTAAGCAAAATCGAAGCTTCGCTCGTTAGCAAGCAATTGCGGCAAAACAACATAACAAAAAGCCTCATGAAACTCTAACTTGTTTCCGAGGCCGGCTTGCCCAATAAGATCTAGGCCAATACCCTTCCAGTGCTCGTGCTGAAACTTATCGATTACCACGTGCGAGCCACCATTTGTAGCCACGGCCTCGGTGATGGCTAATGTAGATGTACCAAAGGCAAAGCCAACCTCCAACGACCGCGTAAGATTATTCGACGAAATGATTTTTTGTAAAAAAGCACACTGTTTCTTGCTGGTTTCAGAGTGTATTTCAATGTATTCATTCTTGGACGACAGGAACTTTCCGGTCTCAAAAATTTGCTCTAAAAGTAAATGCATAAAGTATTAAGCCAAAAAATTAACGGCCAATTTCGTTGCAAGATAAAACTCTAGTGTTACTTCTACCTAAAAATATCAAATGCTACGATTGTAAAGAACCAAACCCTGTATTTAGGTTTGTGTAATAATTAGTGCCAGGGTGAACCTGAAACTTAGTAAGCCATAAAATTATGCCGGCTGTAACCTGCCCTATAGCTTTTTGCATCCCACTATTTGTAGCGGTAATAACGTACCCAGTCCACTTTAGCAATCGAGGTGCTTCGTTGTTTGCTACCAAACCCATTTGCGGGTATTCTCCCAGCCCAAGTATCATTGTGCCATACTTCGCAGCTCAGAATCACAAATTGCGGACGCTTTGAAATGGCAGCTGTGGTTTCCCATACCAATTTGTCATCCACATAGTATTTGTAGCCTAGGGCTGTCCATTCTACACCATACACGTGATAATCGCCATTGTTAGCGTTTATATCAGCACTGGCAAATTGCGATACTTTGTAAAATGGGCCATAACCATCCCAAACCAAACTGTGCACTGGTCTGCCCGTGGTTGGCTTTACTTCAACAACGTCAATTTCTGTTCCGGCTACAGCCGTATTGCCCACAGGATTACCAATAGTGGGCGATTGAATCCAAAATGCAAACCAGGCTCCTGGCCTATTTTTCACGCTTACCCTAGCCTCAAATTTTCCGTATAAAAAATTAGTGTGTGTTGCAATCATGCCAGAGCTGTGGCGCACCACGCCACCAATGGTATCGCTAAAGGTGGTAATAACCATGTTTCCATCCTTGTCTATACTTACTGATTCGCTGTTGTTAAAACCATCGCGGCGGGGTCCTGGAGCCCTGTGAAACCATTTGCTAAGGTCAAGATTGCCACCGGGCGTATCAAAATTATCCTCCCACTCAAGTTTGTAGCTGGAATCTACCGGAAGCACCGGAGTTGGATCTTTTACTTTACCAGACTTTACTAATAATACGCGTTTTGTACATGCAGTTGCCAAAATGCTGCATATTATTACTGGCAGCCAAAGCTGTCGTCCACGAATCATGGGGTTGAAGTTGTAGGGTTATGTCGGCGCACTAGATTTGCAAATGTGCATCCAAATATTTGCCCCACCAAAAAATTGCAAAAATAGGAATTAATTTTTATTCTTAATTGTTATATTTCTAAATTTCTCGCCAAAATAGTGCTACTTTACGCCATATAAAAGTAATTATTGGCCCATAGCAGCAAAAATGCAGGCCTGCAATTGCCCAATATGCCGGGTTAAGGTATAGTTTTTTTGGACGTGCTGCCTCGCCGCGCTCCCCATTTCAGCCGCTTCAGCTGGATGCTGCAACAAAAATGTCATGTTTCGGGCC
>RDXD01000187.1 GCA_004292575.1 Bacteroidota bacterium | reverse complement strand
GCCAAAAACATCTTTTAGAAAAAAATACAGGTTAGGGTACATGGACGCGTAGAAGTTTGTTTACCTATTTAATATGGCAATGTTCAGCAAAATAGCCCATAAAAGGCCACCGTTGGTCAATAATAACTTGCCGTTATACGGCACCAGGGCAATGCTGCGGCAGCCAATAGCCTATTTTTTAGAAAATGTAAGTGCCACCATTACCCATCCGACCATAAAACTTATACCGCCCAGCGGCGTAATGGCACCCACCCATTTTAAATCGAACCTGGTAAGGCTACCCACCGTCATAACATACAGCGAGCCGCAAAAAAATATGAGGCCCAGAAAAAAGGCCAACCCAGCCTGTTTTAGCCGAGTTGACGCTTTTTGCCGGTACAACAAACCCACCAATATTAGAGCAAAGGCATGATAAAACTGATACTGTACTGCAGTTTGAAAGGTGGTTAACTGGGTGGGCGTAAGCATGCTCTTGAGGGCATGTGCACCAAAAGCACCAAAGGCCACAGCAAGTGCCAATAGAACACTACCCCAAAAAATATACCGCACACTACTCATTTTAAGTTGGATGTTTAAGACTACAAAAGTAATGCTTGTGGCGCAAGCCCCATGGCCTAAGCCACGGGCTGAAGCGTTTGTAATAGGCGCAGCAACATGGGCAAGGTGGGTTGGGCCGCCTCTGCACACACATGAGCCTGTGAATACCACTGCTTTCGCACATCCATAAGCTGCGCTATTTTGCTGGCTATTTGCGGCGCGTGGCCTTGGGTGGCTGCCAGTACCGGGCGCTTTTCTACCTCATTTTTCAGCCGCGCCACCAGCTCATGCTGCGGCGGATTTAACCAGAGTACCCACCCCTGCTGTTTCATGTAGGCCATGTTGCCATGGTAGCAGGGCGTGCCGCCACCGGTGGCCACCACGCAAATGGGTGATTCTTGTAGCTGGCGCAACGCCGCTGCCTCGGCTTTTCTGAAGGCAGTTTCGCCCTGGGTGGCAAAAAAATTGGCAATGGTGGTGCCCTGGCTCGCTTCAATTAGCGCGTCTAAATCGCAAAACGGCACGCCAAAGTGGGCGCTGAGTGCCTGGCCCCAATGAGATTTTCCCGACCCCATCATGCCTACTAAAAATAAAGTTTTGGTTAAAGCCAAATCGGTTGCCTCTATCATGTGAGGGTGCAAATTAATGGCTGATGCGTATTGGTGCCGTTGATATGGTGACTGGGGAAACGCTTGGGGCGTGTTTTTAGCATACGTTGGTAAAAATAGGCCGCATACACATTTGAAAACGAATGCTTCAAGAACCGGAAGCTGCATGGGGTGTTGGCGGGAGGCGTAAAAGCAGCGCTTGGGAAGCCCACCAACAGACCGACCCAGCCATTTTTCCAATTTTACGCTGCCGCCAAATGTGGTGCAATTTCAGCGGCCACAAGTTCTATCTATCTTTACCGCCACTCTACTTTTTAACAACCGCATGAACAACATTAAAAAAATACCACTTAAAACACTCGGCTACAACTTTGTGGCACCCCAACACCTGCCGCAGGACCAAGACGAATACTATTTGCGCAACCTCCAAAACCGCAGCGGCATCAGCTATCGGCAGCTATCGGCCTACGAAATAGAGGTGCTGGTACGCAACCGAAACACCAGCGACAATTGGAATAACCTGCTGGTAAGCAATGCGTTTAACCCCGAGTTGGTAAAGAACTGTAAGTTTTACGGGCTGGTGCGCATTGGCAAACTGGAGCCGTTTTTTTTGGAGTATAGCCAGTTGAAGGTTCCCGTGGGCTTATACAACAGCACCATCGTAAGTTGCGATTTTGGCGACAATGTGGTGGTTGACAACGTAAACTACCTTAGCCACTACATTGTGGGCAACGAGGTTATTATTGTGAACGTAAACGAAATGCTGACCACGCCCTTTGCAAAATTTGGCAACGGCATAGTAAAGGCTGGCGAAAGCGAGGACATTAGAATTTGGATGGAGCTGTGCAATGAAAACGGCGGCCGCAAGGTAATTCCCTTTGTGGGCATGCTGGCTGCCGATGCATGGCTGTGGAGCAAGCATAGGGATAATGAGCCCTTGCTGGAAAAGTTTATGGCCTTTACCCAAAAGCAATTTGATACCAGGCAGGGCTATTATGGCAAAGTGGGCGACCGCACGGTTATAAAAAACTGTGCCATCATAAAAGACGTTTGGGTTGGCAGCGATGCTTATCTTAAGGGCGCCAATAAGCTCAAAAATCTGACCATACAATCGAGGCCGGGTGCAAAAAGCCAAATTGGCGAGGGCTGCGAGCTGGTAAACGGCATTGTGGGCTTTGGCTGCCGTGTGTTTTATGGGGTAAAAGCCGTGCGGTTTATTATGGATGGCAACTCGCAGCTTAAATATGGTGCCCGGCTTATAAACTCCTACTTGGGTAGCAATGCCACCATAAGTTGCTGCGAAGTTTTAAACAGCCTTATTTTTCCCGGCCACGAACAGCACCACAACAACAGCTTTTTGTGTGCCGCCACCGTGTTGGGGCAGAGCAATATGGCTGCCGGTGCCACCATTGGCAGCAACCACAACAGCCGCAGCGCCGATGGCGAACTGTTGGCTGGGCGTGGCTTTTGGCCGGGCCTGTGCGTAAGCCTAAAACACAACTGCAGGTTTGCCGCGTTTACCATGATAGCCAAGGGCGATTACAACCACGAAATGGATGTGCCACTACCCTTTGCCTTAATAAGCCAACAAGAAGAGACAAACACGCTGACGATAATGCCTTGTTACTGGTTTTTGTACAACATGTACGCGCTGGCACGCAATGCTTGGAAGTACAAAGACCGCGATAGGCGTCCCGATAAACTACAGCATATTGAATTTGACTATTTGGCCCCCGATACTGTAAACGAAATGTTTACAGCATTGGGCATTTTGGAAACCTGCACCGGCTATGCGGCTTATGCGGCTGAAAATGTAGTCCCTGAATCGGCGCAGATGGCGCAAGCCAGGGGACGCCACCTACTTGAAACGCATGATGCTTCCCTAAAAGCGCTCAAAATTTCCGCACCTGGCTTTGAAAACAGCAAGCGCACAACCCTGCTGGCAAAAGTACCCGAAGCATATGCCTGCTACCGCCGCATGATTACCTACTACGGTGCCATGGCCGTTATGGGTATTTTAGAACAAAGCCATGCCACGGGCCAACCAGCCATATTTCCAAAGAAACCGGCCCGACTAGCCTGGACCAACGTGGGCGGCCAACTGATGCCCGAAGCCCAAATGGCCGCCGCCTTGACCAAAGTGGTGGATGGCAAAATAACCAGCTGGGAGGGTCTCCACAACTTTTACGCCGGCGAAGGAAAACACTACGAACAAAAAAAGCAACTGCATGCCTTAGCCAGCCTACGCGAGCTTACGGGCTACGAACCCCAGCAGGCCAGTGCCCACCAAACCCGGCAGCTGCTAGAGCAAGCCCTGGAAACCAAGCAGTGGATGCTGGCGGGCATAGTGCAAAGCAGAAGCAAAGACCACGACAACAGTTTTAGGAAAATGATGTACAGCAACACAGCCGAAATGGATGCGGTGCTGGGCAGCTTAGCGGATAATGCCTTTATAAAAAAAGAAAAAGACGAGCTGGAAACCTTTACATTGCAGGTGGCCAGCATTTTAAAGAGATTGTAAACGCCTTGCCAACACAGCGTCTTTAGGAGGCGCTTTGGTTGTGCCGCGGCTTACAGCTACCTAATGCTACATTTGCACAGCAAAAACACAAAACAATACTAATGGTTAAAATAGGCGTGGTGGGTACTGGCCATTTGGGCAAATTTCATCTTAACAATTGGCAGCAGATAACGCAGGTGCAGCTGGTGGGCTTTTTTGACCCCAACGACGATACGGCCGCCGAGGTGGAAAAACTGTATAATTTGAAGCGCTACCACGACTTAGACGCGCTAATTGACGCCGCCGACGCCATTGATGTGGTAACACCAACCAATTACCACTTTGAAGTGTGTGTAAAGGCGCTGCGCAAAAGCAAACACGTGTTTGTGGAAAAACCACTGGCGGCCACCCTAGCCGAAGCCACAGAAATTTTGAAACTGGTGAAAGAGGCCAATGTAAAATTTCAGGTGGGGCACGTGGAACGCTTTAACCCGGCTTTTTTGGCAGCACAAGCCTATGCCCAAAACCCCATGTTTATAGAGGTGCACCGTTTGGCACAGTTCAACCCACGTGGCACCGAGGTTAGTGTTATTCTCGACCTTATGATACACGACTTAGACATTGTGCTAAGTTTGGTAAAGAGCCCCGTTAAAAATATACATGCCAGTGGCGTGGCCGTAATGACCGACACGCCAGACATTGCCAATGTGCGCATTGAATTTAATAACGGGTGCGTGGCCAACCTTACAAGCAGCCGCATCAGCATGAAGAAGATGCGAAAAATTAGGCTATTTCAGCGCGACGCCTACATTGGCATCGACTTTTTGGCACGCAAAACTGAAATTATAAAGATTAAAGAAGCAACCGACGGCAATGCATTTTCCTTTGATTTGGAAACCCCGAAAGGCAAAAAGGTTATTGCCATTGCCAACCCCGAAATAAAAGACAACAACGCCATTAAATCGGAATTGGAGGCTTTTGTAAACGCCATTGTAAACAATACAGGCACCGCGGTGAATGAGGTAGATGGCTTTTTGGCTATGGAAGTAGCCCATCAAATTTTAGAAAAAATATCATACACAGCAGCACTTTCGCCCGCCATCTAGTACATGCGCCCCGCAAAGCAAATTGGTATAACACGCTACGTATTTAGCGATCTGTTTTTTTCCGCCCTATCGTGGATGTGCTTTTATGTGCTGCGCCGCTTTTATCTATACCACACATGGAATGTAAAAGAAGCCCTAAACGAGACCACGTTTGTATTGGGCTTGGTTGCAATACCGTTTTGCTGGTTGGCCTTGTATCTTTTGGCCGGCCACTATAAAAAAAATCTGTACGAGCGCAGTAGGCTAAACGAGTTTACCAGCACACTGCTTACCAGCCTAATGGGTGTGTTGTTGGTGTTTTTTGTGTTTTTGATAGATGACATTAAAACCAGTTTCGATTTACCCTATTACTACAAAGCGTTTTTTAGCCTTTTGGCACTGCACTGTGGCTTGGTGTTTTTTGGGCGAGCTGTAATTTTAACCCGCATTAAGCAAGCCATTTCTTCTGGTACTATTGCTTACCATGTGGCCATTGTGGGCAGCGGGCCAGCAGCCCAAAAAGCATGGAGCCAGGTGGCAAAGGACGAGCGCATTACGGGCTGGAGCGTGTTGGGGTATTTCGATAATCCCGACACAAAGTCGAACATGAGGGTGCCCTGCTTGGGAAATTGGGGCGATGCAGAAGCCATTATACAAAAGCGCGGTATAGAAAAGCTGATTATTGCATTGCCCGCAAAAGATAAAAACCAACGCGAAGAACTCATTAACCAGTTGATGGAGTGCGACGTGGATATACTGCTGGTACCCGACAATTTAGACATTTTAACGGGCAGTGTACGCACCAGTAGCCTTGTTTCAGGCCAATTTATAGCCGTAAATACGGGGCTAATGCCCAGTTGGCAGCAAAACATAAAACGCCTAATCGATATTGTATGTGCTGTTGTAGCCTTTCTGTGCCTGTGGCCACTGCTGCTGTATGCGGTTTTACGGGTACGCCTATCGTCGAAAGGTGGCATATTTTACACGCAAGAGCGGGCCGGGTACAAGGGCAAACCATTTGCCATTATAAAATTTAGAAGCATGTATGCCGATGC
>RDXD01000186.1 GCA_004292575.1 Bacteroidota bacterium | reverse complement strand
TGGTGGACTCTACTTTCCCGAACAAATTCCGGTGTTGTCAGAAGATTTATTGGCCGATTTGGTCCATTTAAGCAAGGGTTATCTGGCCCTTCAGGTAATGAAGCCCTATGTTGGCAACACCATACCGCAGGATGTGCTGCTTGATATTGTAACCGATACCGTAAACTTTGATATACCGCTGGTACCTCTCCACAGCGGAATTTCGGCGTTGGAGTTGTTTCATGGTCCCACGTTGGCTTTTAAGGATGTGGGCGCCAGATTTATGAGCCGCAGCTTGGGCTATTTTAACCAACACAATAGCCGGCAGGTAACTGTGCTGGTAGCTACCAGTGGCGATACCGGCGGGGCTGTAGCCAACGGCTTTGAAAATGTGGATGGCGTAGAAGTAGTGATTTTGTACCCTGCCGGAAAAGTAAGTCCGGTGCAGGAGCTTCAGTTAACCACCTGCGGCACTAATATTTCGGCCCTTAAAATTGATGGCAGTTTCGACGATTGCCAGGCTATGGTGAAGCGTGCCTTTAAAGACGCCGATTTAGCAGCACGCCTACAGCTTACCAGTGCCAATAGCATTAACGTGGCCCGTTGGTTACCGCAGCAGCTGTATTACTTTTTTGCGCTTCAGCAGTGGCAGGGCCAGCAGCCCCCGGTTATAAGTGTACCCAGCGGCAATTTCGGTAATATTTGCGCTGGTATGCTTGCGCACCGCAGTGGCCTGCCAGTACAGCATTTTATTGCCGCTTGCAATGCTAACGATACCATCCCCCAATATCTTGCCACTGGCAATATGCCCACCCAAAAATCGGTACCAACCCTTAGCAATGCCATGGATGTGGCCCTGCCTAGCAATTTTGTGCGCATCATGGAGATGTACGGTCAGCAGCTTGCGCCCTTAAAAAGCATGCTAACCAGTGTAAGCATCAGCGATGCCGATACGGAATACACCATACGCGAGGTATTTGAGCAGCACCAATACACCCTTGACCCCCACGGGGCCATAGGCTACAAAGCCTTACAGCAATACCTGGCCGCAAACTCTGGCGCAGCTGGTTTTTTCTTAGAAACGGCGCATCCGGTTAAGTTTCCCGATGTGGTGGAGCGTAACATTGGCCAGGCATTGGAGATGCCGCCCGCTGTAAAAACGCTGTTGCAAAAACCGCAACGCAGCACCGCTATGGCTGCCAGTTTTGATCATCTCAAGGCTTGGCTGTTGGGTAGGACTGCTTAGCCAACGAAACAATGCGTTAGTGGCTTTTATGGGTTTGCTCGGTGTAGGTGCTTTCAAATATTTTATCGGCGTTTTGGGCTTCAAACCCCTCGCGGCGATGGCTGCGGGTTAGGCTGGAGGCGGGTAAATGCGCAAATTGGGGTAGCACTAAGCGTTCGGCAAACTCTACATACGAGCCGGCAATATTGCGTTGCTCGCCGCCGGCAAAACGGGCCTGCACCATTTTAGCCACCGTGCTGCTCTGGCGCAGCAAACCATCGGGGCTGGTTTTAATGATGCCGCCGGCGGTGTTTAGCACAAAATCATGCTGCTGCAAAAATTGCACAAACTCAGTAAGCGTGTTAAAGCCTATAGGTAGATTTTGCACGCTTATGGTGTAATGATTAAGGTAGTAGCGGTTGTAAATAACCCAGGCCGCGTACTCACTTTCGTGGCCAAGTGCTTCAAAGTGCGCCAGCGTGGGGAGTGGCCAAAGTGGACTGTGTAAAAAATGGTCAATGGCTGCAGCATCATTCAAGTCAAGTGCATCCACTGGGTCGCCTGTAATAGAATGGGTATAACTTTCAATAATGCTGCGCGAAGCGGCTGATAAATCTTGTACCCGCAATTGGCTTATAAAAATGCGCGGATGTTCCGGCGTTGGGGGTGCATACCACCAAGCATCCAGTTTTTTTTCTTCAAAAAAATAGTAATCCATTTTGCGGTAGCCATGGTGTAAAAAAATCTTTTCAAAGCTTTGCACGCCTAGGTGCGGCACACCCAGCGTTCTAAACGCAATATGGTCGTTTTCAATATCTGAGTCTTTTGCTATGGCGCCAGCTTGCTTCAAGGCCTGCAACACTGCGTCTACATCGGGTACGGCGCTTTTGTAGCGGTTCATAAGGCTGTCTAAAACCGTATGGAATACATTTTGCATGGTAAATAATGATTATTGCTTGATGAACATAAGATATCCTGTTGGGTCGGTTCTCGCCACCATTGTGGAGCAAAAGCACTACGACCATTTATTTTTTTAAAAGGTCACAAACAGTTCTGTTACTTGAATAAGCTTCAAGCGCTTATGCCAATTGTTTTTACTCGCCCGCTTTGTAGAGTGGGCAGTGCGTTAACGGATGAACCTTGCTGCTGATTGTGTACCGGGTGGTTGATGTTTCTTGCGTTCAGAAATCTTGCGGGTCAGAGTTCTTTTTCTGCGCAAGCTGTTTTTGGACAATCAACTCAATGTAGCAAATGGTTTACTCAATTCCCAACACAAGCATCAATGAATGTAACAGGCAGTCAAATCTTAAATATTTAGTGGCTGTTTTTTATATACAGGCTTCCATTCTTTGTTTTGCTAAATGAATCGAAATCAATGTCTTCTTGTTTTATAAAGCCCTGATTGGGCAGCGTGCCATGTGCTACCATTTCTACCACGGCAGCTACGCTTGCGGCCGTAGTCCAGCTTATGGCGCGCCACTCTTTACCATCAATTATCATGGGGTGGTAAGCATTGTAAAACTCTTCTCGGGCAAGCTCGGTTCCTTTCCAGCCTTCCACCACGGCATACACATACACCACATCCTCGCGTACAGGAGGTTTAGCCTCAGTCAGTATTTTTTCGCTCAGTTCGCGCTGCTCTTTCATTACCAATTCGTATAAAAAAAAGCGCATTAGTGCACAGTGGCCGGGGTAGCGCATGGTTTTGTAGTTTAGGGTGTCCACTTTACCCTCAAGGGTTTCGCACATGGTACCCAAGCCTCCGCTGGTGCTAAAGGCCTCAAACTCTTGTCCTTCTATGTTAATGTGTTCAATACCATCGAGGCTAGGCACCATTTTGCGGGTGCCGTTATGTATTACTTCTGCATCGTTAATATACTCGTTTATTACGCCGGCCGGGCTCCAGGTAAAAGAATATCCCATAAGGCCATTGGGGTATCGGGGTAGTGCACCCACCCGCAATTCCACATCACGCAGCTTGGTAAACCGCTTGTAAAGGTTGGCACCCACAATGCCAATAAACCCTGGCGCCAGCCCGCATTGTGGGGCCATGGCACCCTTACTGGTGGTGGCCATTTGGCGAATGGCACTGGTGGTGGGTACGTCCTCGGTAAGGTCGAAATAGTGAATGCCCAAAGCGTGCGCCGCCTTTGCCACAGGTAAATTTAGGTTGTAAGGCAGGCAGCTCACCACAGCATCTTCGTTTTTAAGTGCCTCCAGCAAAAACGCATCGTCGTTTACAGTGCCCGTAAGCACTTTAAACGGTAAAGCTTCTTGCGGTGCCCGCTGATCAATGCCTGTTACCGAAAACAAATCGTTTAGTAAGGTGCCCACAAGTGCACCCACTTTACCCAATCCTACTACTGCAATGTGTTGCATAATGTATATAGCTTTTAGTTTTGTGCAGCAAGCACAAAACGGTGTGTTCTAATAAAAAAAATGATTGAAAACCGTAACTTGGGTGTTGAGGGCTGCAATGCTATACACGCAGTGCTACAAGTATAAGCCCTTTAAAGCCGGATGCTATTAGGGAACATTGGCACATGCGCTTCGCAAAAAGGACATGTACGACCGCAAGATGTTTACCTTCTGATTCATTGCTGTGGGCAAATATAAGACTGTAACCACAAAAAATAGTGCTGTTAGTGGCTTAGCGGCAGCCAAGCAGGAGCTTTTACTCTTTCAGCAGCTTTAGACAAACCGGCGAGGGCACGCTTAGTGTGCTATTGGTGGCCGTTAGCAGTCCGGTATCTTGGTTGCGTAAAAACACCACCACATTGTTAGTGCCTTGGTTGGCCACCAGCAGGTATTTGCCCGATGGCTCAATGGCAAAGTTCCGTGGATTTTTGCCTAGAGTAGATTGATAACCCACGGTAGTAAGGAGGCCCGTTTTTGGGTTCACTTTATAGATGGTTAGGTTGTGGGCCTGCGCACGGTTGCTTACATACAGAAATTTTGCATCGGGGCTCAGGTGAATGTCGGCACTGCCCTTATCGGTTTTGGCAGGCGTAATGGTGTCTGCTTCCAGCCGTTGCAGCAGGCTGTTGCCACCGCCTTGCATGCGGTGTACAGATACCTTGCCAGTAAGCTCTTCCACCACATAAATAATGGGGAGTTTGGGGTGCAGTTCCACATGCCGCGGGCCGCTACCGGCTTCCATGCGCAGTTCTACGCCGCCAGGCTGTAATAGGGTAGGGCTGTTAGTTTTTACGGGTTTTATGCGTATCAAATCAGTGCCCAAATCGGCACTAATCAGATTCTTTTCGCGTCCATCAAACATAGCCGTATGAATGTGCGGTTTCTCCTGGCGGCCTTTGTTTATGCTGCTGCCCTGGTATTGCTGTACCGTTCTGCTGGCGGTGTCAATACCGCCGTTAGGCAATAGTTTAAACACACTAAGGCTTCCGCCGCTGTAGTTGGCCACGGCCAGCCATTGGCCTCGGCGGGTTACGCTTACATAGCAGGGGTTGTCGCCACCAGTTTCGGCTGTATTCATGCGTTGCAACGAGCCTGTCTTTTTGTTAAAAGCAAAAGCTGATACATGGCCGCTGCGATCGCTGGCGGTTTCGCCAACAGCATAAAGTCTATTGCCTTTGTTGTTTAAAGCTAAGTACGATGGGTTTATGGCCTCGGCTACCCCTATACTGTCGAATAGGCCGGTAGCTGCGCTAAAGCGATAGATATAAATGCCTCGGCTGCTGGTATTTTTGGTATAGGTACCCACAAAAAGGTGGTATGTTGGCTGGGCTTGTAACAGAGTTGTACAAAAGCCAAAGGCAAGAAGCGTAAAGCGAAGTTTCATATGTTTATTTTTAGTGCGCCTCTACGGCCATAGAGGCTGGTTTTTAATTGTCATATACCCGCCTTAGCGGATGGGCAGGGAATCCCCAAATGATCATTGGTGCTGGGTGTGGCGCAGTTCGTTGGGATGTCATGGGTATATTTTTTGAGTATGGCTATTGGCAGAGCGGCTGTTTTTATGCTCATAAGCAAGCCCAAGATTTGAACATAATGGGGGTTCGGCTACAAATGCTGTGGACTTGATACGTGCATCATCTATTACAACAATAAATCTTTTGGCGTAAAAGCGGCATTTAAATATCAACGCTTGCACATTTAAAGCAGGTAGGCCATGCGGTAATTGTCGAAGTACTGCTGCACGGTGTGCCTAAAGGCGTATTTGCGAAGTACGCCCTCTACCACAAAGCCGGCCTTGGTGTACAAGTTTTTTGCCACAGCGTTATCTTCATCTACGTCTAACTCAAGGCGGGTAAAGCCTCGGGTTTTCGCCCATGTTTTTATGGCCTCTAACATTGCTAGACCATGACCTTTACCGCTGTACCGAGGGTGTATGGCCAATCCGCCAATGTACAAAACGTGGGAAGTACGGTGGCTTAATGGCAGCAGCTTAACCATGCCCATTGCTTCGTCATTTACCTCATACAAAAACTTAATGCCTTGCGCCAACATCTGGTTAAAAATGGGGGCAAACGCTTGCATTGTCATGGGTTCATAAAGCAGATAAGGGTTGGTTTCTGGTAAAAAATAGAGGTCGTAAACCAACGCTAAGTCAGTTGGAGT
>RDXD01000070.1 GCA_004292575.1 Bacteroidota bacterium | reverse complement strand
AGTCCACGGGTTGAAACCCGTGGGTACAATATCGGTCGTGCCTATGGCACTGGCGGGTGCCTTACCGCAACGCCAACGCCACCTCCGCTTTGGCGCGTGCCTCACGCGCCAATACACAGGGTTGAAACCCGTGGGTTCCCACGGGTTGAAACCCGTGGGTACAATATCGGTCGTGCCTTGCGGCACTGGCGTTAAAGCTGGGGCACTCATCTAACCCAAGCGATTTTATGCATCAAGCGCCCATGGCACACCCGCCTGTATGCCGCCCATGGCGCATCAGTGTGCACGCCCGGGCATTTTAGCACTTGTAAAAAAAGAGATGAAGCCCAGCCTAGTTATCCCAATGGGGCCGTAGTCCCGCTTTGCGCTTGTAGTGCCCCGCCCGTAAGCCCGCAGGCCAAGCAGCAGCAGGCGGGGCGGGGCAGCTACCGCTGCAATCGGGGCTATAAACCCAGCCATAGTGCTACCATGAGGCCTTTAAAAGCCCTTTGCAAAATATGCGCACCAAGTAGGCCCCACCAAGCCTACACCAGCACCCATGCGGCAGGCTGGTAGTCCGTCAGGCACCCGGGCATCCGCAGTGAGATTCCGCTACTTAAATTTTTTATTGATATGTTAAAAAATATTGTACGTTTGCTACTACGCTTAGAGCAAATAAATGCTACAAATGCTACCCATAAGCACTACGTTGTGCCGAGAAAAGTCAAAAACGGACCAATTAACAATACGCTTTAAACCTGTTTATTCCGCCCAAAAAGTGGATAAGTACAGCTATATTATAGATAAACTTCTACAAAAATGACCCACATGAAGCAGGCTACACCAGCACTGAAAACTTTTTTTACCGCCGCTATTGCCCTTATGTTGCTAATGGCTATAGGTGCCAATACTGCCTCAGGCCAGTCGGTTACCTTTCCCGCGGGTTCATTTATCATCAATATGGGGGTTACACCGCAGACTAATGAAAACGGTTTGCGCCCGTATGGTATGATATACGATTTGTTAAGAAACAATTCGGTACCCATTTCCTGGGTTATTAACCCCACAAAAGCGAAGGATGGGGAAGATTTTTTCCACAACGGGGTATCTTACCGTGGTGGTACATTCATAATACCTGCCGGTTTTAGGTCGGCAGCAGTTAATAACCGTATCATTTTTTGGCAGGGGCGAGGGGTTCAGGGTGCCACAAGTGTGGCTCCACTTACGCTACCAGTTGCGCAGGTGCTATCTGCTGCGCCCCGCTGGACCTTTGACTTTAAAAATGGTGCAATAACTCAAGTATTTTTTACCCGGGCCGAAATACCGGCTGATGCCTACGGCGGTGCTAGCAG
>RDXD01000185.1 GCA_004292575.1 Bacteroidota bacterium | reverse complement strand
GCCACAGCGCACAGAGCGGGATGAATTGCGTGAGGTTGGGTTTTTTGCGAATTGGTAGAGAATGGAGGGGATGATTTTTGAACCATGGAAAAATGTAGGGAAGAAGATGGACGGGGGTGGATTTAGCAGCCAAGATGGGTGGCATGGGGCGGCTGCTGTACCAAATTTCTTGGGCTGGCTTAAACAGCCTTGGCAATTGTAGGCCATGGACTTGTGGGCTGCTACAGGGGAGATGCCAACTGTAAAAAGCAGCTTGCACCGCTTTGTGGTGTGGGAAATGCCGGTGGTGGCGGTGTGCTGGTAAGGCGGAAAAAAGCTTGACCCGTGCTGCTTTTTAAAGTAAGCTGTGGTGCTGTGGTAATGCGCTACAATACAGTGGCGAAAAACGCTTTGGGTTGCAACTGCTGTATGGCTGCACAGGCTTGCAAGCTGCCGCGGAAATAGGCGGCAGCACAGCATTAAAAAAGGAAGCCTAAATTGGGCCTGGCCAGCAAAAGCCAGATGGCCAAAAATACAACCGTACTAATTGTTGCCAGCGCCCATCCAAATTGTCGTGTGCTGTTGTCAAAGGCAAAATGCATTTCTCCCTTGCTGTTGTGCCGCCTCATTTGGCAAAGCAACAAACCCATAACGGTGCCACCCATGCCCGGCAAAATGATGCCCAAGCCAGAAAGTGTGGCTACCGCTACCAATATGCGCGACCAAACGGGTAGTGACCAATACACATCGGTGGTTGAGGCTTCATCTGCAGGGTCAAAACTGCCAATTACATGGGGTTTGGGAATTTGCGCGCCTCTGTTTTCTAAAATGATGGCTGCCGCAAATACGTCTAATCTGCTATGCTTATCAGGATTGTCGGCAATGGCCATAAGTTCTTCGTTAGAATAGCCATTGAAGATATGCTCGGCGCCATAATTTTCGCTTTTTAATGCCTGTATTAATATGGCATCGGCTTGCTCAAAATTGTTGGTGCTTAGCAATATTTCATAGCGCAGCATACAGTCTATGTCGCCAAGAATGCTGTCGTAAAAGGGCTTTGATTCATTTATTTTTACATCTATCCCCGCTATGCGCAAGGTCTGCGCCATGTAGTTGGCCATATCCTTATCCAACACAATGTCGTAGGTAACTTTGGTCATCTTTTTGCTTTAAAAATACCCTTTTATACAGGTAAAACTACGGTAGATGTGTATTGCTTTGCCAAAAGATTTTGATGGTTGGGCTGGGTGCGCAAGCGCCAGCAAGCCGCGGCCACGTTCGTTGGTTGGTAGAATGTGAGATGAGTTTTGCAGCCGCTTTTAAGGTAAAGTAAAATGCTGGTTGCGCTGGCGATATGGCTACACAAAGCACGTGGAAAATGCGGCGTAAACGCTTGCCGCCGTGGCCGAATTTATGGTATTTAGTTTGGGTAAAAATGTGCCAGCACGGGCAATTGTATTTGGGAAAAAAGGCCACAGGGAAGGGTGTAAAGAAGCCAATGTACAAAGTGTGTTGCTTTAAAAGGCGTATAATGGTGTAACCTTGCCGGGCTAAATTTATGATGGTGCTAAGCTGCTGCTGCCGCGCCATTTAAATGAATGTGTATATTCGTTTAAAATGGCTGGCGTGCCAATGGGCTACGGCGCCGCAAGGGTATTTAATGGGTTTTAAAAAACTTGAATACCCAGCATTGAGCAAAGTGGTAATGATGTACACAACATTGAGGCCCGATATGCTTGCAAAGTGGTAAACAGATATGGAAATAGGGTATAAAAAACAACGGCAAGGCAGGCAGCAAGCATGGCTGGCTTTTATTGGTTTTTTTGTGGCTGGCTGTGTTTTTGTAAACCCGTTGTTGGCCCAACGCTTTAACCTTGGGTCGTGGAATATTCTAAATTTAAAATACAACCATCATAAGAAATGGAGCTTTTTTGGCGAAGCACAGTTGCGGTCGTTAAAGTTTTACAACAACTTTCACTACTACGAGTACAAGGGCGGTGTTAACTATGGCTTAAGTAAAAATGTAAGTTTAACCTTAGCAGCAGGTAGCTATCAAACCTATGCCGAAGGTGGCGATTTTGTGTTGCCAAAAAACAACGATGAATTTAGAATTTGGCCGCAGGTAACCCTTTTTCAGGCCTTGGGAAAACTGAAGGTAGAACAACGCTACCGGGCCGAACTGCGATTTACATCCAATGGCTATCGCAACCGTTTTAGATACAGAATTGGCTTAGGGTACCCCATTGGAAAAGAGAAAAATGGTTATCAGCCTTTTAAAATTAGCGCCAGCAACGAAATATTTTTTACCAATAGGGCCGCGTATTTTGAGCGCAACCGAGTGTTGCTTGCAGTGGCTTACAAGCCATCAAAAGCCACCACTTTGCAGCTGGGTTTTCTAAGCCAGTTCGACTATAGAATAAACGACGAAACCGGGCGAGATTTTTTTCAGATTGGATATTTTATGGAGCTGTGGCGAAAGGCCAAACCAACGGCCATGGCTGGCAAGCCCTAAACTAACCGATGCGGCAGCAGTGGGCATGCATTTTTTGGCGCAGCTTTAGGCGCGGTTCAAGTAGGGCCAATGCCCGGTGGTTGTGCGCCTGTAATTTGCGGGAATTGGGTACAAGGCAACACGGCGTTTTGGGGTGGGCGTGTGGGGTGGTTATTCTCCCGCTGTGGGTGTTGATTTGGTTGCCTGCCAGCACTTTAATACTTTTATTTGCCGTTGTGGTTTGGGCCAACATAAAACACTGGGTTTGGCCATGGCAGCAGGGGCAAATTTTAGCCGGAAAATGGCTGCGTTGCAACTGGTTCAACTTGTTATTTGATGGTGGCTTTGGGACGCCGGAAACACAGATCACAGGGGTTTTTACAAATGGAGTATCCACATTTAATGACATCAATATTCAGCATATACGGGGCAAAACCACTGCGGCAAATCCTCTTAGGGGTTTGCCTGTTCTTGATGCTGTCGGCCGCTGCGCAAAGCGTAAACGAGGTGTACCCAACGCTTGGGCCGCTGGTGGATAAAAGTGCAGCTGGCGAGTTGGCGTTTTTAAAATACCGCAACACTTGTGCACAGGTGTACCAGCGTGTGAGCAACCAAGACGACTACGAAAACTTAAGCGACGCCAATAAGAAGCGCTATAACGATTGGGTTAGCAGTACCAGCAGTTATTGGGATGTTTTTGCGGGCGGTTGTACCTGGTATTGTGGTGGCGGGCTAGATACTATTTCTGCATCCTCGGCCTTGCAGGCGTACCGGGGTATTAACTATTTGCCAAAAAACATTCACGACCGCAACTATAAAACCGCTTGGATTGAAGGTGCGCCCGGATATGGCATTGGCGAGTATATTACCTATCATTTTCCGCCACACAACCCGCGCATCACGGAAATAAAAATAGTGAACGGTTATGTAAAATCGCCGCTGGCTTGGCGCAACAATTCGAGGGTGAAGAAGCTGAAAATGTATGTTGATGGTAAGCCGTTTGCCATTTTAAATTTGGCTGACAGCCGGCAGGAACAGTATTTTAAATTTGAGCCGATTGGCTATGGCGACAGAGAAGATTTGGAGCAACTTAGAGCCAACCCTTGGTGGTCAATTAGGTTTGAAATATTAGCGGTTTACAAGGGCAATAAATACGATGATACTGCCATAACGGAGATATATTTTGATGGTATAGACGTTCACCAAACGGATTAGGGCTTTGTGCAGGGCTGGAAATCAGGGCTCGTCAGACCAGCCTTGGTACAAAGCTAAATTGAAATACTAAAGATGAGTTTTATAAGTCAGCCAGCCTTGCACAAAACCCCTTTTAGCGGCTGTTGCTATTTGTCCACCATGAGAAGTTGTCCGAAATGATGATTTCGTTTTTCTCATAATGAAGTGTCGTCTTCATTGGAATTGTCCTGTATTGCAAATTATATTTCTCAGCAAGTTGGCGTATTTCTGGTGTGTCGTCATATGTTAACATAAATTTTCCTTTGAGTAGTGAAGTCAATTCAAAAAGTCTTTCATGGTCAATGTCGAAATATGTATAAAGTCGTTTCCCTGCAATTGTGTAAGGTGGGTCGATAAAAAAAAATGCACTTTTATTATCTAAATTTTGTTCCAAAACCTGAAATGCGTCACCAGCAATAAAATTGATTTTGTCTTTTACATAATCAATCGCAAGTATTCTGTCGCGTAAGGTTTTTGGATACCAACGTGAGGCAATCCCTTTTCCATTCTCGCCATTTTTAATCATTCCCGAACCCTTGGCAAGAATACCCCCATGAAACACCCTATTTTTTAATATGGTACAAAATGCAATGTCTTGAAGTTCTTTATTTGGATTTTCTAATTCCGCTTTTACGTTTGCAAGTGTTAAATCGTAAGAATAAATTTTGTCAGCAAGCCACTTGTTTTTGCCATTTAATATAACTTCCCAAACGGCTGCAATTTCTTCATCCATTTCAACCATTGTGATTTGTTCAGCCATTTTTTCAAACGCTGTCGTCAAACTAACAATACCGCCCCCCGCAAAAGGCTCAATTAATTCTTTTGCTATTTTATTTTCTTGTTTTAACCATTGTCTAACTGTTGGTATTAACCACGTTTTGCCGCCTGGATAACGGAAAGGGCTACGTTGTGGAACAGATGCAACGTTGATTATAGCTTGGCCGATAGATTGTTCGCCAATGTCGAACATAGTCATTTGATTTTTCATTCTACAACTATGTTTTCAAGGTTATCAAGGTCAGAAGCACCTGCTCTTTTAGCATCAAGTTTCTTCTGTAATATTTCTGTAAACTGGCTTATAGAACCTGCCTCAAATTTTGCAATCTGTTCTAAAGCGCTTGCGAATTTGGTATAAACAATTCGTTGAAGTTAAAGCGAAAGAACTTTTGTATTCTTGTCAGGAACAAGGTCACATAACAAGAAAGCAAAGTCAGATTCTGCTTTGTCAAACTCGGGAAGTGTGGGTAATGTGTTGTAGAAGCTTGTTTGCAAAGCGACCACCTGCTTTTTATTCCATTGTTTTAAAATAGAACCTTTCGCAATAATTTGAGGGATTAATCTTTTCCTTGACGATGACAGATAATCGGGTTTGGGATACTTGAAAGCTTGTGTCCAACTAAAATCAGGTGTTGGGTTTTCTAAATAAGCGGTGAATGGCCCGGTTAAATTACCTGAAATGTAAACTGCTTGAACTTCAAGTGAGCCAAAGTCTGACACTCGGCCTTTGTCGTCATAAGAAACCAAAACATAGTCAATATTTCCCGCCGACTTACCGTGTTTATCTTTCAATCTAACTTCCCCTACGTGTGTCCATGTTGCTTTTCCATCAAAAATAAAGTTTGCCGCATCACTTATTATTGTTCAATCTTCTCGAAATCTTATGGGGCAAATGATTACTTGTTTGCCTTTGTGGTTTAAACTACAAACGGCTAAAGGAAACTCTATACTATTTTTTGTACAGTTTGAAACGATGTTGTTGTAGGGGCATAGTTTGTTGTCCCGATAACGCTTAGCTCTATCGCTTTCATTATCAATAGGAAAGCCAAAAACTTCGCCTAAAGGTTGTAATTCTTTTTTGTCCGCACTCATTCGTCAAAAATAGTAAATATTGTCCGTCTTTGTTGTGTCACGGAAGGAACGTTGCAAGTCCGCAAGCTGGTCGGGTTCAATAGCCGCTAACACCCGGATAAGCAGATTTTTTTTAAATGGCAGAAGCGCTAAACACGTGCCCAAGAACACTGCGGTTTTTTGTTTTTAGCACCAGCACTTGTTTGTGTTCCGGATATTTTTCTAAAATGGCAGAAATAACCAGGTGTACGGCCACATTTTTTTCGTACAGCGGCTGTATATTTTGGGGCAATGCCGATTTTTGGCGGGTAGGCATTTTTAGGATGATGGCTTCAAGCGTAGCCAGCTTGCCCACAGGTGCATTGGGCAGTTTTTTGGCCTTGCTGTGCAGCCCTTCCAATTGTTTTTTGGTAAGAAACCCGCGTTGGGCATACTGCTGCAGCAAACTTTGCGAAAAGTTGTTGGTGGGAAAAGCCTCGGCTATGGCTTGCAAAAGGTCGGCCACCACATCCACACCCGGTTTCCTAAGATCCATAATGGTCAATTTTGCCCAAAGTAGTTTAAAAACGGGGGTTTACGGCAAGGCATTTTTCAACACAGTGCCCTCCATGGCGCCGCTGCGCTAATTTTACGGCATGTCAACGCTGTACGTTACCACCATACAAACCCCGCTGCATTGGGAAGATGCGGCTGCCAACCGCAGCATGTTGGCCCCCAAGATTGCCGCCGCGCCTGCCGGATCGCTGGTGGTGCTGCCCGAAATGTTTACCACGGGTTTTAGCATGCAAGCGGCTGCGCTGGCCGAGCC
>RDXD01000184.1 GCA_004292575.1 Bacteroidota bacterium | reverse complement strand
CCACAAAGCCCAACCACCAGCTTCAACAGCGATGGTGTTAACTGGCGGTGGCATACAAACTAGCGGCGACCGCTAAACCTTTTCTACGTACCACAAAAGGTGGCATACTCCGCTTCGAAGCTAGCGGATGGAGGGGCCCCGCAATAGGTTAAGCTATCGTGGTGATTGTAGGGGGTTTTTAACAACTCAAGCAGCTTGTTTAACAGGCCGAGGTTACCATCGGCAGCGGCGTCTAAGGCCTCCTCAACCACATGATTGCGGGGAATGATGGCGGGGTTAGTTTGCGCCATAACCAAAGCAGCCTGCTCAGCACCAACAGTGGCATCAATAACCCCTTTGTAGTCACTATGCCAAGCTTTAAACTCCGGGCTATTGGTGGGTTCCACATTGCTAAGCGTATTTTTTGTAAGGGCCAAAAAGGTATTGGTGTAGTCCATTTGGTGCTTTTGCATCAAATGCAGCAGGCTGTGTGCCAACGAAACCTGGCTGTCCTCACCATTTTGAATGCCCAGTTTGCGCAGCATCATGGCATTGTATTTTTCTTTCCAAAGCGCATCAAACCCATCAATGGTTTGCTGGGCCAGCAATAATGCCTGCTGGGGATTGGTGTGCAATATGGGCAACAGGGCTTCGGCAAACCGGGCCACATTCCATTTTGCAATTTTGGGTTGATTGCCAAAAGCATATCGGCCTTGGGTATCAATGGAACTAAATACGGTATGGGGATGATAGGCGTTCATAAAAGCACATGGACCATAATCAAAGGTTTCAGCGCTTATGGCCACATTGTCGGTATTCATTACCCCGTGTATAAAACCCACCCGCATCCAATTAACCACCAAATCAATTTGGGCATTCATTACGGTCGTAAGCAAACTAAGCCGCGTATTTTCATGCTGGCTTATATGTGGGTAAAGGCGATTGATGGTGTAATCGGCCAAGGCATTTAAATCGGCCGTCGTTCCAAAGTGACGTGCATACTCAAACGTGCCCACTCGAATATGGCTTTTCATAACGCGAACCAACACCGCACCCAGGTGCATTTTTTCGCGGGGTACTAGCTCGCCTGTACTCATAACCGCCAGGCTACGCGACGTGGGAATGTTGAGGGCTTGCATGGCTTCGCTAATGAGATATTCACGCAGCATTGATTTAAGGGTGGCTTTGCCATCGCCACCGCGGGAGTACATGGTTTTGCCAGCCCCTTTGAGCTGTATATCGAATCGTTGGCCGTTGGCGGCCACCTGCTCGCCCAGCACAATGGCCCGCCCATCGCCCAACTTGGTAAAACCGCCAAACTGATGGCCAGCATAGGCTTGTGCAAAGGGATGGCCTTTTTGCTGAACTGGCGGATTTAAAAAGAAAGCAGTAACGTCTTCTGCATTTACCTGAGGCAGGTTTAGTGCCTGAAACAATGTATTATTCTGCAACACCAACTGCGGAGCGGGAAACGAAAAGGGCATAGCTGCGGCGTAAAAATGCGCGGGCAGCGTTAAATAACTGTATTCCCAACTAGGGGTTGGTTTTTTCGGCATGGCTAATGAGAATATTGATATCAATGTAGTTGAGTGCCCGTTCGTTGGTGGCTTGAAGATAGACCGGTGGTGCTACACCCGCATCGTAAGCTTCTTTCCAGCGCAGCGCACAAAGGCACCACCTATCGCCGGGCTTTAGGCCAGGAAAGTCATATTCGGGCCGCGGCGTTATTAAGTCATTGCCCATCGACAGGCTAAAGGCAAGAAAAGCTTCGGTTACCCGCGCACAAACCACATGCCTGCCGGTATCGTGCTGCCCGGTACGGCAAAACCCATCTCTATAAAATCCTGTAAGCGGGCTGGTACAACAGCATTCTAATTCTTCTCCAAATACATTGAGTGGCATATTTCCAAAGAAAGCTACTATTTCTTGATTTCTAGGTTAATAAAATTAAAATATACTTTGGTTGGGCTTTGTATTATATGGCTTGCGCCAATTTGTAAGGTGCCTAAACCCATTGCCTAAACAAAGAGCAGCACAAACAAACCGGAGCATGCTGACCCCCCTACAGTATGGCACCGCATGTTTTGGCGCCCGAAGCTGAGCTGTAGAAAAAACCCCGACCAGCCATATACAACCGCCGACTACAGGTATTTGTTTTAGTGCAAATAGGTGGCTTCCAAAACACCCGACGTTGAGCAGGTGCTTTCTTTAGCTTGCTGCTAAATGATTTGAAGGGTTTGCACGCTAGCCCGCTAAGTTGCAGGTAGCGCTAGGGCAAGAACCTATTACAAGCCAAACCCTGGCCAGCCTGCGCGGAGCGTGTGGCCAAACAGCAACCTGTTTCGGCGTTAAAAATGTACGGTTAGCGCGCCTGTGTGTTTTTTGCGCACACAGCCAATGTATTATTGCAGTTAAAACCATAGCATGACTGCACTGGATAAATGGCTACAGCAGCAACGCATACGCAGGGCCATTAGCCACTTGCCGCCGGGTGCGTTTGTGCTGGATGTGGGCTGCCATCAGGGCGAACTGCTGTTGCATCCGGGCATCAACATTAGTGGTGGTGTTGGCATAGACCCGCTGTGCAGCCAGCCCAACACTGAATCTATCCGTTTCATAAAAGGTGCGTTTCCGCAAGCGGTACCGCTGCATCTGCGTTTTGATGCCATTACCGCATTAGCGCTGGTGGAGCATCTGCCGCAGGGCCAACATGCGCCCTTTTTTGCCGCCTGCGCACAACTGCTAAAACCCAACGGACTGGTTATTTGCACGGTGCCACATGCCAGGGTTGACAGCATTTTACATGTTTTAACCCGGCTAAGGCTAATAAAAGGCATGAGCATTGATGAACACCATGGCTATAATGTGTTGCAAACGCCCGAATTTGCAGGTAAGGCGGGGCTGCATCAGTTAAAGCACCAACCATTTCAGTTGGGGCTCAACCACCTTTTTGTATTTCAAAAAAAGCCCCATTAGCACAATTGCTATCTTGCCGCCAAAGCTGTGGTTTTTATGCAGTCGCTAACGGTGGTAATACCCTGCCTCAACGAGGCACAGACCTTGGGTAAGTGTGTGGAAAAGGCAAAGGCCGCCTTGCAAAAGACCGGCCTGGCTTACCAAGTGCTGGTGGCCGACAATGGCAGCAGCGATGGTAGCCAAAGCATTGCCGAAGCAGCAGGTGCCACGGTGATTGCGGTGGCTGAAAAAGGCTATGGCGCGGCTTTGCACGCGGGCATTATGGCTGCCACCAGCCAAGCGGTACTTTTTGCCGATGCCGACTGTAGTTACGACTTTGCTGAACTTGAACGCTTTTTACCCCCTTTAGAAGCGGGTGCGCAGCTGGTGGTAGGCAATCGTTTTACCGGGGGTATTCGCAAGGGTGCCATGCCATTTTTGCACCGCTACTTGGGCACCCCCGTTATTTCGTTTATAGGCCGCAAATCGTTTAAAGTAACGCTAGGCGACTTTAACTGTGGCATGCGTGCCATTACGAAATTGGCCTACGAGCAGCTGAATATGCGGAGCCCCGGCATGGAGTATGCCAGCGAAATGATAGCAAAAGCCGGCCTGCTAAACCTACGCATTGCCGAGGTGCCTGTAAGCCTACACAAAGATGGCCGCAACCGAAGGCCACACCTGCGTACCTGGCAAGATGGATGGAAGCACCTGCGGCTCATACTTTTGCTTAGCCCCAAGTGGCTGCTGCTTTTCCCAGCCTTGTTCTTTTTAGTGCTGGGTGGCCTGCTTAGCGGTTTACTGCTGTTTAGCTATGTAAAGGTGTTTAGCCTTGTATTGGATATACACACGCTGTACTACGCTTCGGTATTTGTGATTTTGGGCACACAACTGCTACAGTTTTATGTGGTAGCGCGGCTTTACGGCAGCCAGGTTGGCTTGGCTGCTTGGCAACCGCTTTCTAAAAAAATGGCCCACTGGTTTGGCTTTGAAAAAGGTCTGATTGTTGGCGGCAGCATTTTTTGCACGGGCTTAGCACTCTCGTTCTACGCAGTATGGCAGTGGCAGCAAGCAGGCTTTGGCCCGCTGGATCCGGTGGCCGTATTCCGCATTATTATTCCGGCAGGCTTTTGCATTGCCCTTGGTATGCAGGTGGTGGTGTTTGGGTTTATGCTATACACCATACAACAGTTGGGCGGGCAGCACAAGCCACTGCCAAGGGCTTAAAACCAACGCTGGTGGTGCGCCATGCTTATAATTTCAGCCTTTGACTGCACATGTAGTTTTTCGTAAATGTTGGCCGTGTGTTTGCGTACGGTATGCACGCTTATGTCTAGGGCGTCGCCTATGCGTTTTGCATCCCAGCCGTTTACCATCAACTTCAAAATTTCTTCCTCGCGGTGGGTAATAAGCTGTGGCAGAGCAGCCTTATTTGCCACCGAAGCTGCTTTGCCGCCCTGGCTTATAAGCTGCAGAGCCTTGCGGGCAATGGCAGGGCTCATGGGTGCGCCCCCAAACTCCACCACATCAACTACCGCCTCGCCCAATACCTCTGCCGGTTCATGCTTCATTAAATAACCCGTGGCACCGGCTTTTATGGCTTCAAAAATTTTTTCATCATCATCAAAAACCGTTAGCACAATAAAATGAATGTGCGGATACAGCATTTTGCCCATGGCAATGGCCTCAATGCCGCCCATGATTGGCATTTCTAAATCCATAAAAACCACTTGTGGCAGGCGGGCAACCGCCAATGTGCGCAAGGCATCGATACAATCGCTGCCATTAGGGGCCACAAATACCAAATTTAAATGGCCCAATTGCGACATTTTTTGCAAAAATGTGTTGCGGTTAATGGCCTTATCCTCGGCTAAAGCAATATTGTAATGCATAAGACTTGTAAAATTAATTAGGCTTGTGTGCCATGCAATACCCAATTTGCAGTAGAGGAAATGGTAACTACTGTGCCGCCCGCTACCGGTGTGTGCCAGCTGAGGTACCAGCCGGCGGCCTTACAGCGCTGCTGCATGCTGGCCATACCGTGGCCACCGCCGCTATGATTGGCCGTGTGCAAAAAGCCGGTACCATTATCGGCAACCGAAACCATCCAGTGGGTATGGGCAAAAAACCGTACCGTAATGGCCGTACCGCCGCTGTGCTTAAGTGCATTGTTTATGGCCTCTTGCAAAATGCGGTACAAATGAAACGCTTGCGATGCGGGCAGCAGGTGATTGGTCTCAATTTGCTCTTCGCAGTCCAGCAGAAAGGCGGGATAGCTACGGCCAATATTGCGCACAAACAGTTTGGTGCGGTCGCTGATGGCGGTAAGCAGCAATGCCTGCTTGTTTAGCACCCAAATGGTATCGTTTAATTGGGCCACAATGGCCGAGGCGTTTTCACGCACCTGCTCCATAACCGCGCTGGCCTTGGGGTTGGCAGCATCTACGGGTATGTAGGTGATGTTTGAGGCCAATGCTGCTGCATACACACCCAGGTTATCATGCAAATCGGCGGCTATTCGAACCCGCTCCTTTTCTTCGGCCCGCTGCACAGCTTGCACGGCGGCAAGCTTTTCCTCTTCTACCGCTTTGTCGAGTTTTTCCCGCTGGCGCCGCCGATTATCACGCAGCAAAAAATAACCCACAATGCCAGCCAACAGCATGAGGCCAAGCAAGCCATACACTAAAAAGCGTGAGGTTTGAAGGTCGATTTTTTGGGTAAGAATGGTGTTGTTACTTTTTTCTAAGTCGTAGCGGGTTTGCAGGGATGCAATGGTTTGTGCTGAATTTTGCTCAAACAGGCTGTCTTTGATGCCCATAAGTTGGGTTTGCACTTGGCTGAGGGCCTTATAATCGGCAGCTGCGCCGTAGTTCTGTGCTAGGGCTTGCAAAATGAATATCTTTTTACTGCCCAGTTGGTTGGCATTGGCCAATGC
>RDXD01000183.1 GCA_004292575.1 Bacteroidota bacterium | reverse complement strand
GGCTTTAGACCGCGAACTGGCCCTGTCTAAAAAGCACCTTACCATTGTGGGCGATAAAGTGGTGCACCAAAACACGTGGACCGCTGCCGGTGGCACCGTCACCTGGAATATGGTACACTACGACGTACAGCTGATAGGTGGCATTGTTTTACACCAAGGCAAAATATCGGAAATGGCCACAGGCGAGGGTAAAACGCTGGTGAGCACGCTGCCCGCCTACCTTAATGCATTGGCGGGTGAAGGTGTGCATATTGTAACCGTAAACGACTACCTCAGCCGCCGCGATAGCGAGTGGAATGGCCCTTTGTTTGAATGGCTGGGGCTTACCGTAGATTGCATAGATAAACACCAACCCAATAGCGATCAGCGACGCAAAGCCTATCTGGCTGATATTACTTATGGCACCAACAACGAGTTTGGTTTTGACTATTTGCGCGACAATATGGTACACAGCCCCGAAGAAATGGTGCAGCGCAGGCACCATTTTGCCATGGTGGACGAAGTGGACAGCGTATTGATTGATGATGCCCGCACACCCCTGATTATAAGTGGCCCTGTGCCCAAAGGCGATGAGCAACAGTACCACCAGCTACGCCCCCGCGTGGTGCAAATGATAGAAGCGCAAAAGCGCGTAACCAACCAGTTTTTAATTGAAGCCAAAAAGAAAATTGCCGAGGGCAACGACGACCCTAAAGATGGCGGACTGGCATTGATGCGTGCCTTTAGAGGCCTACCCAAAAGCGGCGCGCTCATTAAGTTTTTAAGCGAACCCAGCATTCGCGTAAAACTGCAAAAGAGCGAAAACTACTACCTGGCCGATCAGCAAAAGGAAATGCCCAAAGTTGACGCCGAGTTGTTTTTCTACATCGATGAAAAGAACAACCAGGTTGACCTTACCGATAAGGGCTTGCAAATGATTACCAAATCGGGCGAAGACCCCGAGTTCTTTGTGCTGCCCGACATTAGCGTAAAGCTCTCCGACATAGAAAAAAGCAGCCTTACACCCGAGGAAAAGCTGCAGCAAAAAGAAAGCCTGCTAAACGAATATGCTCAAAAAGCCGACCGCATCCACACCGTGCAGCAGTTGCTAAAAGCCTACACCTTGTTTGAAAAAGATGTGGAGTATGTGGTAATTGACGGCGAGGTGAAAATTGTGGATGAGCAAACAGGACGCATTATGGAAGGCCGCCGATACAGCGATGGTTTGCATCAAGCTATTGAGGCAAAAGAAGATGTAAAAATTGAGGCAGCAACGCAAACCTACGCCACCATCACGCTGCAAAACTACTTCCGCATGTACCACAAGTTGGCTGGTATGACCGGTACTGCCGAAACTGAAGCTGGTGAGCTGTGGAATATTTACAAGCTGGACGTGGTAAGCATCCCCACCAACATACCCGTTACCCGCAAGGACAACGAAGATTTGGTGTACAAAACCCGTCGCGAAAAATATGGTGCCGTTATTGAAGAAATTGAAACCCTGCGCAATGCTGGGCGACCCGTACTAGTAGGTACCACCGACGTACAATTTAGCGAATTGTTGAGCAAAATGTTGGCGGGTAAAAAAGTACCCCACAACGTGCTAAACGCAAAGCAGCACGCCCGTGAGGCACAAATTGTGGCCGAAGCCGGTTTGGCGGGCAACGTTACCATTGCCACCAACATGGCAGGCCGTGGTACCGACATAAAATTAGGGCCCGGCGTAAAAGAAGCTGGTGGACTGGCCATTGTGGGTACCGAACGCCACGATAGTCGCCGCGTTGACCGTCAGCTACGTGGCCGTGCAGGTCGGCAGGGCGACCCCGGCACATCGCAGTTTTTTGTAAGCCTCGAAGACGATTTGATGCGCATGTTTGGCAGCGAACGCATTGCGGGGCTCATGGATAGGATGGGCTACAAAGAAGGCGAGGTAATTCAGCACAGCATGATTACCAAAAGCATTGAACGTGCCCAGAAGAAGGTAGAAGAAAATAACTTTGGCATACGCAAGCGCCTGTTGGAGTACGATGACGTAATGAACAAGCAGCGCACCGTAATTTATACCCGCCGTCGCCACGCCCTGTTTGGCGAGCGGCTGGCGCTAGATATAGACAATGCCATGTTTAATGTGGCTGCCGATACCGTGGCCAGTCAAAAAGAGCAAAACGATTTCGAAGGGTTTAAAATGTCTGCCATTGTAAACCTGGCCATTGATACCGCCATTACCCAAGAGGCATTTGAGAAGGGCAGCGAAGCCGATTTAAGCCAGCAACTTTATAGCGAAGCCTTGCAAAACTATTTGCGCAAAAAAGACATGTTGGCGCAGCAGGCCGTGCCGGTGTTTAGCAATATTCGCAAAAGCCAAGGCAGCCATATCGAAAATGTGGTGGTACCATTTACCGATGGCCGCAAAGGCATGCAAGTGGTGGCTAATCTCGATAAAACGTTGGAAACCAAGGGTTCGGAGTTGCTAAATGCCATGGAGCGCAACATTACCCTGGCCATTATAGACGATACTTGGAAAGAACACCTGCGCGCCATGGATGATTTGAAGCAAAGCGTGCAAACTGCCAGTTACGAGCAAAAAGATCCCCTGGTGATTTATAAACTTGAGGCATTCAAATTATTTAAACGCATGGAAAGCGACCTCAATAAAGAGGTGGTGCAGTTTTTGTGCCATGCTGGCATACCCATCGAGGAGGAGCAGCCCATGCGCCAGGCAGCGCCACCGCCCCGCACCGATTTAAGCAAACTGCGGCAGCAAAAAACTGAGCTCGATAGCCGTGGCTTTGTTGACCACGAAGCTGAAAGCCATGACCACGAACCAGCAGTGGTGGAGAAGCAAGCGCCCATAAAAGTGGGGCCCAAAGTGGGCCGCAACGACGCTTGCCCCTGCGGCAGCGGCAAAAAGTTTAAGCAGTGCCATGGGCGCGAATAAATTGCACTCGTTACCAAGCTGTTAGATTTTATGCAAACTAACCGGTATAGCACCGCCAGCAAGAGAATTTGGGCATCCATTGTGGACGGCATTGTTTTTATGCCGTTCTTACTGATTGACAGGTTTCTGATTTCCCCTACTGAAAGCGAGTATTTTGTGGTGGGCTGGCAAATGTTATCGGTTATCATTCCTTTACTGTATTCAATTGTTGCACATTACAAATACGGGCAAACCATTGGAAAATGGGTGGCGGGTGTGCAGGTAGTGGATATAAGCGAAAGCCACAAAATTAACCTGAAGCAGGCTATTGTGAGGGCCAGTTTTTATTTGGCCATTAAACTTGCTGCGGTCTGTTATTATCTTTTTCTGGTTGTTACAAACGGTGATAAAGCCTACTTTTTCGAAGGCTTCAACGATTTAGCCGGAACCCTCATTATGGTGTGGTTCCTGCTAAATTTGGTAACAATGTACAGCAACAAAAAAAGCAGAGCCATACACGATTTCTTGGCACAATCGGTGGTAATAGCGTCACCGCAAGCCAAGCGCTAAATGGGCATTTGCTGCTGGGTTGGCACCAGCTACTGCTCAAGTGTGTGCTTTTGCAAATTAGCACCAGCAGTCAATGGCTTTATGGCGCACCAAAAAACCTTCGTCAGCCCAAAGTCCCCAGCATAGCCATCACACTGGCATGTGTATCAAACCCAAATCCACAACCAGCTGGTCAAATGGCTAAAACCACCAGCAGTGCCAAAAACACGGCACTCAGTATTACGCCTACCAGCCCCAGCCGGTATCCACTCTCCTTATCTTTTTTCCACTTTTTTGACCGCTTCATTACCGAAAAGCCCAGCAAGGCCGCCGCGGGCAGCAGCAAAAAAGGCATCAACCCAAACACAAATACCGATCCCAACCCGGCAAAAGCTGTGCCAATCGAAAACCAGCCCAGCCTTCGGTTTTGCGCCTTTGTAGCCACATTTACCGTGGTGCTATCTGTTGTGTTTTGTGGTGCCGGCATCAGCACAGCGGTGGCAGGCACGGGCTGTGGTTCAGCAGTGGCGCCCCATACTTGCTGGCCGCTCAGCACCGCGGCCACAAGGCAGCACAACAGTAGTTTTACACGGGTGTTCAGGCACAGCATTATAATAGTTTGTTTGGTGCCGAAAATTAAGGGCATTTAGACCACAAAAAAAACCGCCATCAAAAATATAGCGGTTTTCTTTTTGGCTGCGGTTTGTTGCAAGCGGCTATGCCGGCAGTAGTTTTAAGCGGCTGGCTAGCCAACTGTCTTTTACGGGCACCAGCCACTTATTCAGCAAATCTTGCTTGGTGGCCACCAAGTTGTTAAAATACAAGGTGTCCCCGGCCACAAAGCCGTGTTCAAAAGCGTAGCCCAACTGCGACAAAGGCAATATTTCAATTTGGTCTTTCACCACAAACGCCAGGCTCAGCCGGTTAAAAAAGTCCACCGCGTAGCGCTGCTCAAAGTCTTTCACGAGGCGCACACTGCTATCGGTGCTACAGCCGCTCACGCCAGTAGCCGTTTCATCGGCCATCAGCACCAAAAATTGGCCAAAAAGCAGGTTGGCGTAGCCTTTCACCGGCGTGCCGTGGCTGTTCCAGCGGGCTAAAAAGTCTTCCAGCAGCGCTTCTATTTCCAGTGCCTCGGCCAAGCCAAATCGGCGGCTGGCCTGGTATATCCACACCCGGCTGTTGCCGCTAAAGTCGGCAGGTATCAAACTTGCCCAGTTGTCCAGTGCACGCATCATGGCCTTGGTTTTATGGCGGCCAACATCAGTTGGCCCTTTCTAATAAAAAAAGTAAAGCGGGGCATGGCACTCATTTCTTAGTCCCATGCCCACTTTATTGGCGCCGGCAGCAAATTACTAGTTCAAGTGCTGTTCAATTTTTTTCACAAAATTTCCCTTGGGTTGCGCGCCCAATATTTTGTCCACCACTTCGCCATTCTTAAAAAACAAAATGGCCGGAATGCTCGTAATGCCGTAGCTGGAGCTCACCTCCATGTTTACATCCACATTCACCTTGCCCACGTTCACTTTGCCGGCATATTCTTTGCCCAGCTCGTCTATCACCGGCCCAATAGCCCGGCAAGGGCCGCACCATTCTGCCCAAAAGTCCACCACTGTAAGTTTATCACTGGCCAACACCTCAGTTTCAAAGTTGGCATCTGTAAATTCTAAAGCCATTGTCGTAAATTTTTAAAAGTAAAAAAAGTAATTCCAGTCTCCGATTCAAAAATAAAGCCATTGCCTCAAACCGCTGTCAACGGCTTATCCACCAAGTTGCACAAGCCTGTTTTTATGACGGTTAGGCATGTTTTAGTTAACAAAAGCCAAAGCCTAACGGCAAAAAGTCAGGGGCTATGGGCCTAAAACCGCTATTGGGCCTCAGTTCCGGTGTTTTGCAGTAGTGCCCCGCCCGCTTGCCTCTTGCGGGTCAAGGCTTCGCACGGGGCGGGGCAGCTACTGCTGTCACCCCGGCAGCCCTTGTGCCACAGTAATTCTATTGGGCCGCTGCCACCAACCCGCGTATGCGCAAACCCTTTGTGGGGCTAGGGCGCAACTTGTTGCTTTCTGCACTATTTTGCCCAGCCAAAAGGGTTTTACTTTTTTTTAAAAACAATACATTTTGCTTCTCACAGTTTCAATATGGTGGTACGTGGGCATTGGCTACCTCTTGCTTATGGTGGTGCTTTATCTTGTGCAAGAGCGTGTTATTTTCAAGCCCGAAAAACTCCCCCTCGATTTTGTTTACAAGTACGATGCACCTTTCCGCGAGGTTAACTTCGACACGGCACCCGGTGTACGCATCAACGGGCTGCATTTTCACGTCGAAAATCCCAAAGGCCTTATTCTATATTTTCATGGCAATAGCCGCAGCATAAAAGGCTGGGCCAAGTATGCCAAAGATTTTTACCGATATGGCTACGATGTAGTATTGGTAGATTA
>RDXD01000069.1 GCA_004292575.1 Bacteroidota bacterium | reverse complement strand
CCAAAAGCCACTGGCACAAGGCCAATGGCTTAGAAAAATTTGAAATCATTGTTTAGTTTGAGACAGCAGGAAGCAAGATAGGCCGCAGGCTACACCGCATTTCGAGCAGACCCCGTAAGGTTGATCGAGATTTTTATGGCACTGACCCCGTAAGGTCTTTGCCCTACTGCACTAGGCTTAGTTTTTATGCCCCGTAAGGCATTGGCTAGCCGCTTAACATGGTACGTGTACCGCTTCCTGCTGTCAATAAAACGAAACCAACGCACCCTGCCTTATCCTAGGCAACACCCACACGGCCTGCCCACACCCTTCTTGTCTTATCCGTTAGTACACATATACACACACGCACTTTTCATATCTCACACACTGTTCCATTCTCACTATGCTTACGGCCGGGTTTTCTAATCCGGCCATTTTTTTGCACCCATGGCTAAAAGCACCCTGCTTTGCCCTCTGCGCACCTACCGCAGCACCATAGCGTGGTTTGCCTAAAGGCTTACCTACAATTGTTTAAGGGCTTCCGTCCTTTCTTTTTCAGGTTACAAACCCATGCCAATAGGCAACTACCAGCAGCCCCCTGCCGCAGGCATGGCACATGTGCGCCTGTGTACAGCAGCAACAGCGCATAATGCCCCCCTTTCGGTATAAAAGGTTATGTTTGGGAATAAAAAAACCAGATGCGCCAAATGTTTAAAAACGCCGGTGCCGATTTGCCGGCAGCCTTGGTGGTATTTTTAGTGGCGCTCCCGCTGTGCCTGGGTGTGGCTCAGGCATCGGGGGTGCCGCTGTTTAGCGGGGTTATAGCCGGGGTGGTGGGCGGTATTGTGGTGGGCTTGCTTAGCGGATCGCCACTAAGTGTAAGCGGCCCTGCAGCGGGGCTTACGGCCATTGTGGCCACTGCCATTACCAGTTTGCCCAGCTTCAATGTGTTTTTGGTGGCGGTGGTGTTGGCGGGCATCATACAAGTGCTGTTGGGCTATGCCAAAGCGGGCATTATTGGCGATTTTGTGCCAAACCCCGTTATTAAAGGTATGCTAGCAGCCATTGGCCTTATACTTATTTTAAAAGAAATACCACACCTGCTGGGGTACGACGCCAATTTTATGGGCGATGAAGCCTTTGCCCAAAAAAACAAAGCCAATACCTTTTCTGAAATAGCCAATGCAGTGGCACACCCCACGCTGCTGGCCCTAATAATTGGTTTGGCCGCGCTGGCCATACTCATGCTATGGGAAACCAAGCTGTTTAAAACCAGCCGACTAATAAAATTGCTACCCGCACCGCTATTTGTGGTACTGTTTTGCACCGACTTAAATCTATTGATGGGGGCCACCGGCGCCATG
>RDXD01000182.1 GCA_004292575.1 Bacteroidota bacterium | reverse complement strand
GTCAGCCTTTTTTGAACGGCTTTTACAATGCTTTTGCTGGTTTCACCTTTTTGAATAATGCGGCCAGGGTATTTCATGTTTTTTTGGTTTTAGAGGGGTAAAATACAACGCAGTTTTGGTTTATGCAAGTGCACTTACGTTTTTGCATGCTGCATTTTCTAAATCCACAAAATCGGCAAATAAACGTGTGGTTAATGGCCCCGCCTTTCCGGTGCCAATGGTGCAGCGGTCAATGGTTGCCACGGGTAGTAGGCGCTTTGTAGTACTCGTAATAAACACCTCTTCCGCCTTTAGCAATTCATCTAAGGCAATGGGGCGTTCCACCACGGTAGTGTGCTTTGCCGCCAATTGAAGCACCTTTTTTCGGGTAATGCCGTGTAGTACCTGCAGGGCCGGGGTACAGAGTTCGCCTTTGGCATTTACCATAAAAATGTTGGCCCGTGGACATTCGGCTACTGTGCCATGTTGGTGATAAAGGGCATCGTGAGCGCCATAGGCTTGCAGGCGTGGCAACAGCCAAATGGCAGTAAGGTAGTTGGTGGTTTTCAGGTGTGGCATTTCGCGCTGAAAAGGGTGTGTCATAAGGCGAATGGCCGGTGCCAGCACGGTTGGCATGGCTGCCAGGGGCTCTGGAATGGCCATAAAATTGGGCTTTAGAGGCACAAAGCCGTCGGCGCTGTAGCCGCCCGTCAGCAGCAGTTTTACACCCAAATCTGGCACTCCAGTTTTTTCAATCAGCGTTTCTAACTGTTGCCTAAGTTCCGGTTTCTCAAACGGCAATGCCAAGTGCATAGCCTGGGCCGATGTAAAGAAGCGGTCGAGGTAGTCGGGCAGAAAAAGCGGCACAAAATTTTTGGTTCTAAAAAAATCGAAAGCGGCGTAGCCCCGTTGTAAGCCTAGGTCGGTGGGGCTAACCAGCAAATCGGATTTAAGAACCATTTGGCCATTTAGGATGGCATACATGGGCAACTGGATTTAAGAAATGTTTAAATGCGTGACAATGCCTAAATGGTGCCCACCATGTCACCAGGTATTACCCAAGCATCAAACTCTTCGGCGGTTAAGTAGCCTAATCTTACGGCCGTTTCTTTTAATGTGCTGCCGGTTTTGTGGGCTGTTTGCGCAATTTCGGCTGCTTTGTAGTAGCCAATTTTAGTGTTTAATGCGGTTACCAACATCAGGCTGTTGTCCACGTGTTTTTTAATGTTGTCTTCCAGCGGTTTTAGGCCCACGGCGCATTTGTCGTTAAAGCTTACACAGCCATCGCCTATGAGGCGGGCACTGTGCAAAAAGTTATAAATCATCATGGGTTTAAACACATTAAGCTCAAAATGGCCGGTTGCCCCGCCAATGTTAATGGCCACATCATTGCCCAACACCTGGGCAGCTATCATGGTTAATGCTTCGCATTGGGTAGGGTTAACCTTGCCTGGCATAATGCTGCTGCCGGGTTCATTGTCGGGTATGTACAGCTCGCCTATGCCACTGCGCGGACCGCTGCTGAGCATACGAATGTCGTTGGCTATTTTCATAAGGCTTACGGCTACCGTTTTTAGGGCGCCATGTGCTTCTACTATGGCATCGTGGGCGGCAAGGGCTTCAAATTTGTTGGCGGCTGTTATAAAGGGCAGGCCAGTAAGTGTGGCAATGTGCATGGCCACGTTTTGGCTGTATTGGGGCGGGGTGTTTATGCCGGTACCCACGGCGGTGCCACCAAGCGCCAGCTCGCTAAGGTGCGGTAGGGTGTTTTTTATGGCACGCATGCCATGGTCTAGCTGGCTTACATAGCCACTCAACTCTTGGCCAAGGGTTAGTGGGGTAGCATCCATAAAGTGGGTGCGGCCAATTTTAACCACATGCATAAAAGCCGCACTTTTTTCAGCCAGGGTATTGCGCAGCTTCTCTATGCCAGGCAGCGTTAGCTCCAGTAAAATTTTGTAAGCGGCAATGTGCATGGCCGTGGGAAAGGTATCGTTGCTGCTTTGGCTTTTGTTTACATCATCGTTGGGGTGCAAAAATTTATCGGTATCGGTTAGTGATCCGCCACGCAGCTGATGACCGCGATAGGCCACCACTTCATTCACATTCATATTGCTTTGTGTGCCACTGCCCGTTTGCCACACCACCAGCGGAAACGCTTCGGCGTGTTGACCGGCCAGTATTTCGTCGCACACCTGCCCAATAAGGTCGCATTTTTCGGCTGCTAGCACACCCGCATCTCTGTTGGTGAGTGCGGCGGCTTTTTTAAGGTAGGCAAACGCTGCAATTATTTCTTTGGGCATGCGGTTTATGTCTTGCGCAATCTTGAAGTTGTCGATGCTGCGTTGGGTTTGTGCGCCAAATAATGCATTAGCGGGCACTTCTACCGGCCCCATGGTGTCTTTTTCAATGCGAAAGCTCATATTTGTGTTGTTTTTAGATGATAAAAAAGAAATTGGCTGGCCCTTTCGTATGGGCTAAAGCAAGCTTTGGGTAAAGGTAATTGCCCCCAAAGTGTTGGCCACGCAAATTGTACTAAGCACGATAATTAAAAAAATTATAATTCTATTTTTAACATGCCTATTGCTGTAAACATCATTAACAAGAGCAACAACCCGCTTCCCACGTATGCCACGGCAGGTGCCTCGGGCCTCGATTTGCGTGCCCACCTGCCTACCCCCATAGTGCTGGCACCACAAGAGCGTCAGCTGATTGCTACCGGCCTATTTTTAGAACTGCCCGATGGCTATGAAGCACAGGTGCGGCCGCGCAGCGGATTGGCCATTCAGCGCGGACTTACCTGCCTCAATAGCCCTGGCACCATCGACAGCGATTACAGGGGCGAGGTAAAAGTGATTATGATTAACCTGGGCCAGCAGGCTCAAACCATTGAATCGGGCGAGCGCATAGCGCAATTGGTGTTTCAGCAGGTGGAAAAAGTGGCGTGGCAAGTGGTAGATGAGTTAGACCAAACCGTGCGTGGCCAGGGTGGTTTTGGCTCGAGTGGTGTAAAGTAGATTAACCTTTTTAAATGCGGCTATTGCTGCATCTTTGCCATCTTAGCGCATTAAGCATTATAAATGAAGCAGTTATCAATAGTTGTGGTTTTGGCGGCCGGGGCTTGGCTATCCGCTTGCCGACCCATAAAGAAAATTCAGACCGTGGTAAGCAAGCCGGTAGATACCACAGCCACTGTATCCATGGCCGATCCTCGCATTGACTCGGCCCTTGTTATCAATAGCATTCTTGAACGGATTGCCACCAATAAAATTGATTTCAATACGTTCTTTGGCCAAATAAAGCTCGACTTTACCGATTTGGCTGGTAAGAATACCAAGGCCAACGTATATGTACGCATTAAGAAGGACAGCGTCATTTGGCTAAGTGTGACAGCCCCTGTGCTTGATTTGGAGTTTTTTCGCATTCTGGTAAAGCCCGATACCGTATTGATTATGGACAAGCAAAAGCGCACCATTGCGGTAAGAACCGTAGAGTATTTGCAAGATTTTGTAAAAATACCCATCGACTTTTTTACCCTGCAAGATTTGCTGATGGGCAATGTGGTGTTTTTTGATAATCGAATTGTTTCTTATAGGTATAACAATGCCGATTTGCTGGCACTAAATGTGGGTAGCTATTTTAAACATCTTATTACCATGGACAGTACCACGGGCCGCATTAGCAACAGTAAGCTTGACGATGTACAAGAATTGCGTAACCGTACTTGTAATATTCAGCTCTCGGATTATGCGCTAATTCAAAACAGAAATTTTAGTCAAAGCCGAGAAATTTCGGTTACGGAAAAAGCGAAAATTGATATTATACTCAATTTTAAAAAGGTAGAATTTGATACGCCGCAAAAATTTAGTTTCAATGTGCCAAAAAATTATACAAGCAAGTAGATAATAGACATACGCACCATACGTTAATAAATCCGTACTCGCTTTTAAGCTGCAAGCCATATTTTTTGCAGTTATTAAACGCTTTGTAAAGTTTTTCTTAAAAAAAATACCTATGCAAACCCAAAAAAAGTTAGCCCTTCTTATAGCACTGCAAATGGTGATTATGGTGGTGAGTGCACAGCCAGTAACCGATAAAGAGGAGATGCAACGCAAAACACAGCAACTGCTGCGTGAAATAGATGCCTTGAAGGAAACACAAGCCAGTGTGCAAAAAAACAAGAAACAAACCTTGGGGGTGTTGCGGGCCATTGAACGTAAAATTGACATTAGGGGTGAGCTAATTGCCAACATAAAAGGCGAAGTAAACTATGTGGAGAAAGATATTATTCGTACCCGGCGCGACATTGATACGCTGAAAAAAGAGCTTCAGGTTTTGAAGTCGCAATATGCGCAGAGCATTGTTTACGCTTATAAAAATCGCAGCAATTACGATTTTCTGAATTTTTTATTTTCGGCCAGTGCATTTAGCGATGCGCTTAAGCGGATGTCGTATCTCAAAACATATCGCAGTTTTCGAGAGCAGAAATCAACCGATATTACCCGTACCAGAACCCTGCTAGAAGCGAAGGTTGCCTCACTTACAGGCAAAAGGGTTGAAAAGAACAAGGTGCTGCAGGAGCAAAATGCACAAATGAGTGTGTTGGAAGAAGATAAACGCGAAAAAGATTTGGTCGTTAATCAGTTAAAAGAAAAAGAGAGCGAAATAGTGGCCGCCATGAAGCGCAAGGAAAGCGAGCGCAAGAAAACACAGGCTGCCATTGCATCCATCATAAAGCGCGAAAAAGACGAAGCCATCAAACGTGAACGCGAAGCTGCCGCCAAGCGCAAGGCTGCGGACGACGCGGCCCGTAAAACCGCCGCGGCTAATGGTACCACAACTGCACCACCGCCAGCAAGTACTTCTACTGTGGTAAGGCCGGTAGAAAAAAAGATTCGCGAAGCCAGTGTGCTGGAAAACACACCAGAGGGATTGGTAAGCTCGCAAAACTTTGAGCAAAACAAGGGGCGGATGCCCTGGCCGGTTGATAAAGCGCTGGTGCGCCTGCACTATGGCAACAACTATATTCCTGGCAAAACCCGTGGTCTAACCATACCAAGCTCGGGCATTAGCATCGAAACCAATGAGGGTGCACCCGTGAAAGCCATTTTTGAAGGCGAGGTTGTGGCTGTGCTTAACATGGGTGAATCTTCCGCCATTGCCATAAAGCATGGTAAGTACTTTACCACCTATAGCAATGTACAAAACCCCACCGTAAGCCGTGGACAAAAAGTAGCAACGGGGCAGGTTATTGGTAAGGCCGGTGTTAATGAAGAGGGTAGTGGCAGCATTGACCTTCAGATTGATACCGATAAAGGCACTTTGAATCCAGAAGCTTGGATACGGAGCAGGTGATTTTTTGCGGCTTGAAGGGGTGCCAGCGGTAAAGTGGTTTATTACTGATGAGATGATAAAAAGTCAGTGTTTTGGCCATGCTAGCGTTATAAATCCATGTGTCCGTAATGCACTAGATGCCGTTTTTTCCACAACTAGTTATGTAGGTAAGTTGTGTTGATGTGCCGCACTTTAAACGGTAATGCAAAGCCATGAATACAACGCTTGCTATGCAATGCCCATCTCTGTATCATTATTTCTTCAATAATTGCCGAGTAAGCCTAGCCGCCGTTTTTCCAGGGCAGTACAAAAGACAATTGGTAAACATCCCGAATGTCCTGACTGGGCTAAAAAAATCAGAACGGGGTATTGGCTTGGTTTTTAGTGGCTATCGTTTGCTAACCGGATTTATGGGGTTGCGCTCATCGGTAACTGTAAGCGCCTTTTGCTAGATGCGTTTTTTGTGTTGTTGTTCCACAAACTGTTGAAATGCGGTAAGCCCAAAACTACTAAGGTTTCTATTGGCCGTTAGCATGCCTTTCTGGGCTGCTAAAACGCCATATTTTATATCG